>CAZNSB010000075.1:0-2632 GCA_964575155.1 uncultured Planctomycetaceae bacterium
GCGGGCGATCCGCGCGAGCTGGGCGGACTCGACCTCGGCGGGAGCCTTGGCGGGGAGCCATTCCGGGAAGACCGTGTGCCAGCAGAGCGGATGGCCCTTGGTGCGGATGCCGCGGGAGGCACACCAGCGGGCCATTTCGCCGAGACGTTTCTCGGCGAGGGCGTGCTCCTTCTGCTCGTAGGCGCCCCAGTAGAACGGCAACGTCGCGAAGTTCAGCAGCTCGGAGAAACGCCTTCGATACGCCCGTTCCAGCTCGCCCTTGCCGCACCGGCCGAGCATGTACGCGTTGCTGCCGAAGAGGAACTTGTGCCGCACCTGCTCCACGGTGACGGGCGTCTTTGCCAGCGGCTTTGCCGCGGCGTCCGTAACCGTCAGCGTCACCTCCGCCGTGCGGTGCTTGCGAATCCGGGCGCTGATCTGTCTGTCGTTCAAGGGGTCCTCCTCTTCGGCCGCCGCCGCAGCCAGCAGGACGCCGCCGATGGCGAGAACCGGGATGGCCTTTCCGACTGCCACGGCACCATGATATCGGCAAGTGCTCCGCGAATCGACCCAGCCGCAGGAATCCGCCTTCGAGCGCCGCCAGATGGCCGGTGCAGAGAACGGACCCGCGGGAGACAAGAGGATCGCAAGACGAAGACCTACACGTCGAAGATCTTCCCCGGGTTGAGGATGTGGTTGGGGTCCCATGCGCGTTTGAGGGCGCGCATGAGGTCCAGGGCGGCCCGGTCCATGACCAGGGGCATGAATTCCTTTCGCTTGTGGCCGATGCCGTGCTCGCCGCTGATCGTCCCCCCAAGGGCGGCGGTGACCTCGTATAGGTCGGTGAGGATGTGCGGCAAGGTGTCGTGCCATCTCTCCAGCGACCAGGCGGGGTTCATCACCGGGGTGGCGTGGAGGTTCCCGTCGCCGGCGTGCCCGTAGCAGGGAATCCGCACGCCGTACTTCGCCGACAGCTCCCCCAGGGCCGCGACCACCTTGGGGATCGCGGCAACCGGGACGACGATGTCCTCGTTGCTCTGCCGGCGGGAAATGACGTTGAAGGCCTCACCGATGTTGCGGCGGACCTTCCAGATCCGCTCGCTGGTGGTGTAGTTGTCCGCCACGTACACCTCGACCGCCCCGGCGGCAAGGCACATCTCGCCGATCGTCTCGTACTCCCCCTGCACCTGCTCGGCCTCCGGGCCGTCCACCGTGATCAGAAGCATCGCGCCCGCCTCCTGGTACGGAATCGACTCGTTCAGGTACTCGCAAGACGCCTGAACCGAGGTCCGGTCCATGAACTCAATCGCCGTCGGCACCACACCCCCCCCCGTCATGATCTTCGGAACCGCCCCAATCGCCTCCTCCGCCGTCTGGAACAGGCACAGCAGGTCCACGCTCGCCTTCGGAAGCGGAATCAGCCTCAGCGTGATCCGCGTGAACACCCCCAACGTCCCCTCCGACCCCACCAGAAGACCGATCAGGTCATACCCCGTCACGTCCTTCACCCGCTTGCCACCCAGCGACACAATCTCCCCCGCCGGCGTCACCACCTCCAACCCCGTCACGTACCGACCCGTCACCCCGTACTTCACCGCCTTGCCGCCCCCAGCGTTCTCCGCCACGTTCCCTCCTATGTAGCACGTCTCCAGGCTCATCGGGTACCCCGCGTAGAACAGGCCGTACTCCTTCAGCTTCTCGTTGATCTCGTTCGTCACCACCCCCGGCTCCACCACGACCATCATGTTCTCCCGGTCGATCTCCAGGATCCGGTTCATCCGGTCGCACAGCAGCACAATCCCCCCGCAGACCGGAACCGCCCCGCCCGACAGCCCGCTGCCGGCGCCGCGCGGCGTGACCGGTATCCGCTCGCGGTTGGCCAGCTTCAGGATCGCGGCGACCTGCTCGGCCGTCTCCGGGCGAACCACCACCTCCGGCATGTGGGCGTAGCGGGCCTCGGCGACCTCGTCGTGGGAATAGGCCGAGAGCCTCTCGGCGTCGCCGAAGACGAGGTACTTGGGGCCGACGATCTTCTCCAACTCGGCGGCGACGTTCCGGGTGACGGGGCTGTATTGCAGCTCGGACATTGTCTCGGGCGAACATGCTCGCTGAAGTGAGCACGCCGGCATGCTCGCTTCAGCGAGCATGGTCTTTCAGGAGCGGTTCTTCTTTTCTTGTCGGATGCGTTCCGTCAACAGGGGCAGGACCTCGAAGAGGTCCCCGACGACGCCGATGTCGGCGACGCGGAAGATCTGGGCGTCGGGATCGCTGTTGACGGCGATGACGCTCTCGGCCGTCTGCATCCCCGCCAGGTGCTGGATCGCCCCGCTGATGCCGCAGGCGACGTACAGCCGGGGACTGACGGTCTTCCCGCTCAGCCCCACCTGGTGGGGGTAATCCAGCCAGCCCCGGTCCACGACGTCGCGACTGGCGCCCAGGGCGGCGTCCAGGGCCCCGGCCAGTTGCGTCACGAGGGGGAGGTTCTCTCCCTTCTTGATGCCCCTCCCGGCGGAGACGACGATGTCGGCCTCGCCGAGCGTGTGGGCGTCCTGGACGGGGAGGAAGCGTCGGCGGCGGATGCGGCTGGGGAGCTTTCCGGGGGCTTTTTCGCGGACGATGCGTCCGAGTTCTTCGTCCGGCTCGGGCGGAGTCC
>CAZNSB010000075.1:2642-13764 GCA_964575155.1 uncultured Planctomycetaceae bacterium
GTGGCCATCTGCGGGCGGGCGGTCTCGGTCTTGATGGTGGCCATGATGTTCCCGCCGATGGCCGGGCGGGTCTGGAGCAGGTTGCCGGTGTCTCCCTCGATGTCCAGCCCGGTGCAGTCGGCGGTCAGCCCGGCGTTGACCTTGACGGCGACGTAGGGCATGAGCGTCCGCCCGGTGGTGGTGGCCCCGGCGATGAAGATTTCCGGCTTGTGCTTTTCGATCAGCGCGATGAGGCAGGCGGCGTGGGGCTCGACGAGGAAGTGCTCGAGTTCGGCCGCCTCGACGAGCAGGACCACGTCGGCGCCTCGGTGGATGAGCTCGTTGAGGTCATCTTCGCTCACGCCGCTGCCGAGGACGACGGCGGTCAGCTCGGTCCGGCGCTTCTCGGCCAGCACCCGCCCGCGGGCGAGCAGCTCGTATCCCACACGCCCGACCCGCCCGCCGTCGGTCTCCGCCAGCGTCCAGACGCCCTTGTAGTCGCGGCGCTTATCCGTCATGGCACTCTAGAGAAGCTGCTTCTCCTTGAGAAACTCGATCACGCGTTCGACGGCCGCCGCGGCGGACTCCTCGTCGGACGCCGAGAGCTTCTCGCATTCGCGGGCGACGGTCGGCTTGTAGATCTTGACGACGCGCGTCGGCGAGCCGGTCAGCCCCAGCCGATCAGCCGCCACGTCCAGATCGGCGGGCGTCCATCTCGGCACGTCGGCGCGGCGGGCCTTCTGCTTGCCCCGCAGCGTCGGCAGCCGGGGGTCCCCGATCTCCTTGACCACGGTGATCACGCCGGGCAGGTCCATTTCCAGGACTTCCCGCCCGGTCTCGACCAGCCGCTCCAGCTCGGCGGTGCCGCCGCCGAGGCGGCGGAGGTTCGAGACGTAGCTGACCACGGGCAGGTCGAGGAAGGCGGCGATGCCGGGGCCGACCTGCCCGGTGTCGCCGTCGGTGGCCCGCTCGCCGCAGAGGATCAGGTCAAACGGGGCCAGCTTGCGGATCCCCGCCGAGAGGGCGTAGGAGGTCGCCCAGGTGTCCGACCCGGCGAAGGCCCTGTCGGAAATCAGCACGCCGCGGTCGCAGCCCATGGCGACGGCCTCGCGGAGGGCCTTGTCGGCCGCGGGCGGACCCATGGAAACGGTGACGACCTCGACCTGCCCTTCGCCGGCCTGGTGGGCCTTGTCCCGCAGGCCGATGGCCAGCTCCAACGCGTACAGGTCCAGCGGGTTGACGATCGCCTCGACGCCCTCGCGGATCATCGTCCCGGTCGCCTCGTCCATCTTGACGGCGCCGGTCTCCGGGACCTGCTTGATGGGAACAATAATTCGCACGTCTCACTTCCGCATCGGGAAACAGAGAGCACAATCTATCGGGGGCGAGAAGGCCGATTCAAGCAATTTCGGCAAGCCCGAAGGGGCAGGTCTGCCGAATCTCAACCGCCGCCGGCGACCCCGCTTCCGACGCCTCCCAGCCGGGGAAAACATATTGTACGCTGCAATGGGTGAAGCCCCGCGGCGAAGTGACCTGCCGGGCCGCCGCCGAACGGCGAGGAGAGGTCCGTCGAGGCGACCACCGCGGCCGGGTGCGGCGCGTCGGGCGGGTCACTTCTCCCAAGAAAGGCCAGTTCCCCGAAACAGGTGACAGCGTTTCGGCTAACGTGGGCAGCCTTACTGACTGCTCGTGGCCCCGCGCCGGAAGGCCCGGCAGGGGCCGTTTTTTTTCCGCGCGAGGGGCATTCCGAGGCGCCGAGAGACGCGACGGCACCGGCAGGGAGCAAGGCCCCGGCCGGTCAGCCCTTCTCCGCCATTAGGCGCTGGATCAGCCAGCCCAGCTCGACCTGGTTTTTCGCCAGGGTCCGCATGGACCAACCCACCCAGATCACCCCGACCATCGCCAGCCCGGCCAGGAGGCACGCCCACTTGGCCCACAGCCTGGATTCGCCGAGCAGAGCGTCCATTTCCCCCGCCGTCAGCCCCCTCGACACGACGATCGGCCGAGAAGGACCGGCCAGACGCGTCGTCACGGGCACCCGGGCCGTCGAGGTCTCAACCGCCGACGCCCCCCCCGGCGGCGCCGCGGCATCTTCGGTCGCAGTGGTCTTCGGCTTCTCAGCCGGGGAGGGTGCCGCTTCCTGGGCGGCGGCGACTCCCGCCGCCGCGACCAGCAGGGCCGCCAGCGCCCCGGGCGCGAGTCTCATTTGCATCGCAGGTCTCCTTACAGAAAGCGATCGGTCCAACCGGGCTCCGCCGGCCGCCCCACCAGGACCCACGGGAGCCCGGCCAAGAGCTTAATCGCTCCGGGAACCGGGGCCAAAGCCTGAAATAATTTGCGGGAACGCCCGGAGAACGTTCGCGTCTGGCTTCCGCCCGGCGCCGAGGCACCCGCCCGCGGCGGCTTGCCCCTTCCCAAATCCGGCAAATGGGCCATAATATAGTTGAAGAAAAACCCATCTTGGGTGCGTCTTATGACTGGGCCGGGCTCCGGGTCGGGGTCCGCCGAATGCAGAAAGGAAAGAGCATGAACCGCCATCTGGCCGTCTGGATCGTCGCCGCGACCGTCCTGATCTGTCTGGCCGGGCCCGCCGCGGCCGCGCCGAAGGAGAACGTCAAGGCCGCCGAGCCCCACCCCGATCACGTCGCCGGGCTGATCGACAAGTACGCCCAGGGCAGCGAGCGCGACCGGTTCTTCCAAGCCGCCGGCGTCGACGGGGAGCTGACCAGGGAAGAGTTCGCCGAGGGCGCCAAGAGGCCCGACGGCTTCGTCCGCTCCTACGACAACTGGGGTTCCGCGATCGCGCACGACCTGGACAAGAACGGGACGCTGAACTGGGTCGAGGCCGAGAAGTACCGCCTCTCGGTCAGGAAACAGGTGCTCGAGAAGTTCGACAAGGACAAGGACGGCAAGCTGACCGACAAGGAGCGCGAGGCCGCGAACGCCTGGCTGGCGAAGGGCCTGCGTCCCCCCGGCCGGGGCTACACGAGCTGGGGCATCGACCGGTGGGACACCGACGGCGACGGGAAGCTCAGCGAACAGGAAAGGAAAGCCCGCAGCGAGCACTTCCGCCTGCGGACCGAACAGTGGCGAAAGAAGTACGACCTGCGGCGCTACGACAAGAACAACAACGGCAAGCTCGATGAGGACGAACTGGCCGCGAAGGAAGCCGACCGGAAGAAAACGGAGGCGCGGATGGCCGAGTGGCGCAAGCGCCAGGCCGAGAGAGTCAAGAAGCACGACGCCGACGGCGACGGCAAGCTAAACGCCGAAGAGCGCAAGGCCATGTATGCGGCCATGACCGCCGAATACAGGAAGAAACGGCTGGAGCAATGGGACGCCGACGGCGACGGCCAGATCAGCGAAAAAGAGACACAGGCCGAACGCGCCCACTACCGCAAGCAGGCCGAGGAAAGATACCAGAAGTGGCTCCTCAAGCGGCACGACAAGGACGGCGACGGCGAGCTCAACGACCAAGAGCAGGCAGCCTTCGATGCCGCCGTGGAGAAACGCCGGAAGCAGCGGGCCGAGTGGGAAAAACGCCGGCAGGAATGGGTCAAACGCTGGGACGCCGACGGCAACGGGTCGCTCTCCGACGACGAGCGAAAGGCCATGAGCGTCCACTACCGCCGGCAGGCCGAAGAAAGACGCAGCCAGCAGATCAAGAAGTGGGACGCCGACGGCGACGGAAAGCTCAACGACGAGGAACGCAGGACCATGCGCGAAGCCTTCCGCGCCCGCTGGCAGGAGCGACGGAAACAAATGGACACCGACGGCGACGGCAAGGTCAGCGGCGAGGAAAGCGGCGCCTACTGGAAAAAGCTCCGCGAGAAATACGACGCCGACGGCAACGGAGAGCTCAACGAGGAAGAGCGCAGGAAGATGTACGACGCCGAAGGCTACAGGGGTTGGAGCAGCTACGGCAACTGGGGCCCGGTGCGGATCAGGCCCGGCGGCGCGGCGGGCGGAGGCGGCGGCCGGGCCTGGGTTCCGATTAAGACCGGCGAGAACGAGACGGTCTACGTCTCCGAACAGGGTGCCGCCACCGTCATCATCCGCAGGAGTCGGCCCGAGGAGCAATGAAAGAAGGAGCCGGCCCGCCCAGCCCGGCGCCGCCCCGGGGTGTCTCTTGATGCGCCGAAGGCTTCCCCGTTGCCCTCAGGGGCTTGACGTGTGCCGCTGGAGCTCGACGATCCAGGGCGGGGTCTGATCCAGGTACGCCCGGAGGTGCCCGGCGCGAGAGAAGTAGTACAGGGCGGTGAGGCCCTGAAAGAGGACGCTGCCGACGATCAGCCCGCCGTAAACCGCCAGCGTCACCGACCTGTGGAGGCTGCCAATGGACCCCAGCATCGACGCCAGTTGGGGGTTGCGGCGGATCTCCTCCTCGTAGGGCTGGGGCCCGGCCAGGGACACCCAGATGCTCCACAGGCTGTAGCCAATGATCAGGCCCATGAAGCCGAGCTGGTTGAGGCCCAGCAGCCGGGGACCCCGCAAGTCGAACCGGCGAACCAGCTTCCGCCCGCGGAACTCGTTGAACGAGACGATCGCCAGGCCGATCGCCATCACCAGCGCCGTGGGCCCGCAGAGCACGAACGGCAGGGCCAGGCCCGCCAGGATGGCGGCCGTCCACCCGTTGAACGTCGCCACCCCGGCCGCGGCCAGGGCCTTACGTCCGCGCTGACTGGCCTGGGCGAGCTCATCCAGGTCTCGCGGGGATATCGGCCCGTCGGCGTCGTTTCCGGGCAGCGGCGGCGGGCGGATCGGGGTTGTGGCAGGAGCAGCCCTCACTCTGATCCTATCGGGCCTTTCGAAGCCCCTCATTAGCGCCGATCCGGCGCCGGGGGGGCGCCGGAGGAACGGGCCCCTTCGACAGTGCAGGCACGGGCATGAAGCAAAATTGTTGAAACCGAACGCCGCCGACGGCATTTAACACCTTGGATGGATCGCGCCCGATGGCCGCGCGGCCGGACACCGAGGCAGGACAACCCATGATCCGTTGTTTCACTGCGTGCGTCGCTGTGGGGATGGTGGCAGCCTGGCCGGCGGGGCCCGCCCTGTCGCAGGCGCCGACCACGCACCCGGCAAAGCGCGGCGCTGCCGCGATCGATCACCTCAAGGAGCTGGTGGAGGGCTATCACCAGGGCACCGAACGCACCCGCTTCTTCCAGGCCGCCGGCGTGGACGGGGAACTGTCAAAGGAGGAATTCGAGGCCGCCGCCGCAAAGGCCGCCTCCTTCGTCCGCCCCTACGACCATTGGCGGGCCGCCGCCCTCCACGACCTGAACCGCAACGGCACGCTGGACTGGCCCGAGGCGGAAAAGTGCCGGACGGCGCTCAGGCAGAAGCTGCTGGGCCTGTGCGACAAGGACAAGGACGACAGGCTCACCGGCGCCGAGCGCGACGCCGCCAGAGCCTACCTGGCCCGACACAGCCGCACGAGGCCCAGGCCCGTCCACTCCGCGAACATCGCCCGGTGGGACACCAACCACGACGGCAAGCTCGACGAGAACGAAAGAAAGGCCATGCAGGAGTCCTACCGCAAGAAGGCCGAGGAGGGCCGCCGGCAGGCGGAGCTACGACGCTGGGACAAGAACAAGGACGGGAAGCTGGACGCGGCGGAACGCGCCGGCATGGAAGCGGAGAAGAAAAGGAAACAACAGGCGGAGCAGGAAATGCTGAAACGCTGGGACCGCGACGGCGATGGCCAGCTCGCCAGGTGGGAGCGCTACGTGATGTACAAAGTCTCTCACCCGAGCCGGCAGAGAAAACTGCTCAGGAGATGGGACAAGAACAAGAACGGCAGGCTGGACGAGGAGGAGACGCGGACCATTGAGGCGTATTACCTCAAGAGGGTCGAGGGAATGCGTCGCCAGGACGCCCTGCGTCGGTACGACAAGAACCGGAACGGGAGGCTCGACGAGTCCGAGCGTGCCGCGATGGAGGCCGACCGCGGGAAATGAGGGCGCCTCCCGTGCGGGGAAAGCCCGCGGTTCGGAGGGCACCCCCCGCGGGGAAGCGAAGACCTGACCGGGCAAGAAGGCGCTGCGGCGTGGTCAATGCGAGGCGGGGGTGTCGCCGAGGATGACGTGGAAGTCGTAGGGCTGCCCGTACCTGGGGGCGGAGGTGTCGGGCCTGCCCGTGGGGCGGAGGTCGGGCGCCCCTTTGCCCCAGACCTCCTTGGCGCGGTCGACGTAGAAGAGGTAATCCTCGAAGCTGACGTCCGGCGGGACGCGGTGGTCGCAGAAGGGAATGAACCCGCCGGCTTCCACCAGCGGCATCAGCCGATCGATCTCCGCGGCGATGGCGTCCTTCCCGGCCGCGAGGACCCGCTTGCCGAACCCGCCGGCGATCCGCAGCTCCTTGCCGAAGCGCTTGCGCGCGGCGACGGGGTCGTTGTGCCAGGTGCCGACCTCCATGGGGAAGGCGATGTTGACCCCGCCCTTCAGCCACCCGGGGATCAGCGGGCGGACGTCCCCGTCGCTGTCGAGCATGATGAGGTCGGTGCCGCAGGACTTGAGCCGCTCGCTGATGCGCTGGTACTGGGGCACGCAGTGGGCCTCAAAGGCGGGCACGCCCAGCAGGGGGCCCTGGGCGAAGGACATGTCCTCCCACATGGCGCCGTAGTCGAAGGTGACGCCGGCGGAGCGGGCGCGGGCGAGGAGCTTTTCGAGCGTGCCGACGATGCAGTCGCCGATGGTGGCGATCATCTCCGCGAACAGGTCCGGGTCGTCGTACTGGATGTAGGAAACGCCCTCCAGCCCCATCCAGTTGCGGAGCTTGCCGAAGACGCTGCCGCAGCCGGTGCTCAGCGGCCAGGCGCGCACCGCGTCGGCGTTGGCGGCCAGACGCTCATCGAGGTCGGCCGGGAGCCGGCCGGGATGCTCGGGGTCCAGCCTGGGCTTGTAGTGCTGTTCCCAACTCGCGCGGTCCGTCAGCGTGTGCGCCAGGTGCTGCGGGATCGAGCCGAGCAGCTTCTGCACGCGGATGACGGTGCCGTCTCCTTCGCGGACGACCTGGAACTTCCCGTCGTCTTCCACGACCTCCCGCGCAAAGCCCGGGCAGAGGTCCACGTTGGCCCCCACCCCGCCCCACATGGGATCGAAGCCGAAGAACGCCTCCGAGTTGGAGAGATCGACATCCCGGGGCAGGCCGTAGTGATGCCAGGCCATGACGGTCTCGCCCCAGTAGGAGAAATCCTGGATGATGCATCGGTCGAACGGCTGGTAGTGCATGATGGCCTGAAAGCGTTCGCGGTCGTTCATCTGTAAGGGGTTCCTTTCGGGGTTACTGAAGGTACAGCTCCTGTCCGGGCTTAATGGTCAGATCGGGGGAGATGCTCTCGGCGAGCTGGTCGGCGTCGAGTGCGAGCAGGGGGCTGATTTCGATGGCGGCGGCCACCTCGCCCTGGGCGTCGCGGGGGACGGCGACGCCGGCCGATTCCAGCCACTCACCCGCCCGCCGGACCTGGTCGTGCAGGCAGGTCTGAAGGGAATCGGGGCCGGAACGGTTCTTGATCGGGGAGAACTCCTCGCTGCGGCGGGTCTGAAGGAGGACGACGTTGCGGGCCCGCGGGAGGGCGTCGAAGATGAACCGCTCCAGCTTGACGGCGTTGGGCTGGTCGGGGTCCACGTGGGCGCCGGAGGCGTCGACACAAGGAACCTTCTTGACGGCGCGGTGCCAGGGCAGGTCGCATTGGCCTGCGGGAGTCAGGTCCTCGACGAAGCGCCGGGAGATGACGTGGATGGCGATGCTGCCGGCGCCCAGCAGCAGCGTGCCGTCCGGGCGGGTGGCGCGGGCAAGCTCCTCGGGCAGGTCGGAGTACTCGATGACGACGACCTTCCCGTCGGCCAGGCAGAAGTTGCCGAGCCTCTCCATCGGATCACGCTTGGGCAGGGCCTTGGCGGACATGTCGGCGCCGGCGTCGGCGTGCAGGCCGATGAACAACGGGTCCACGCAGTGGACCAACGGGTTGTCCACCTGGAAGTAGGAGATGAACTCCACACCCCGCCCGGCCATGTCCTCCAGCGCGCCGCTGTTCCGCAACGCCGGCAGGCACCCGCCGTGCCCGTCGGGGCTGAAGGCGACCTGGCCCTTGTCGGCCAGCAGGACCTTCCCGTCCGGGCCCATGGCGGGCATCCGCCCCTGGGCGAAAAAGAACACGTCGCCGGCATCCAGGCCGAAAAAGTCATTGGCCCCGAAGAACCCGCGGGTGTCGGCGTCGTTGGCGAAGCTGGTCATGACGTACCACCGCACGCCGGCGGCGTAGCGGCGGGCAGTGGCCCGGATCTGCTCGGCGAAGACCTGAAACAGCGGCTTGCGCTTCACGGGCGTGGCCGGCAGGCAGCCCTTGGGGCCGTCAAAGCCCAGCCGGGTCCCCTGCCCCCCCGCCACCACGACCGCGGCCACCCGCCCGGAGGCGATCAGCTCCTCGCCGCGGCGCCGGGCGGCGGCATACGCGGCGGCGGCCTGGTCGCCGCGGGGGACCGCCGGGAGGATCGGGGCCGGGTGGATGTCATCCGGCATGGGGACCTCCGGTGCCGCCAGCACGTGCGACCCGATCAGCTCCTCCAGCTCGCCGAAGTCGATGGAAGCCACCTGCTCCAGGAGGGAGGCCCTTTCCGGCTGGCCCAGCTCGTCGTAGAAGGCCAGCAGGTGTTCCTGACGGTGCTGTTGCAGCCGTTCTCTGGCAGCCTGGTACGAAAACATGCTCCGGCCTCCCGGCGCGGGGGCGTCGTCATTTCCGGGTGGCGAAATTAGGCGGTCCGGCCGGCAGGTGTCAATAGGCTGCGCGGTGTGGGGAGGCGAAACGCCCGGATTTTTTTTTGGGCTTTCCCCGGTTGACAGGATCGAGCCGGTCCGATATAATAGGTGTAGATGGAAGGCGACTGACTGTCGGATGGCCTCGTTTATCCATCATACCATCCGTCAGTGCCCACCATCCGATTCAGGCAGCCGGAAGTCACTGCGCACGCTTCCATCCGCATTGGGCGGGTCCGGAAGCCGTGTACCCGTCCTCCTCGAGGACACGGGCTTCCCTCTGCCTGCCAGGCAGCCGCGTAACAATCGACCGGAACCCCGAGGCGAGCGGCGCCCGGGATAGCTTCGGTGCGTGAACCAGCGACACAGATAGTGCAGGTGTCGGGCGGGCTTCCGCGGCCAACATCGGCGGACGGCATCATGATCCTGCTACCAGGCCGCCGGGGCTCCGGCCCGACCGAAAGTGTGCAGACCGCACAGAAAGGAGTTGGTCTATGAAGCGGCCAAGAGGGTTCACATTGGTTGAGTTGTTGGTGGTCGTAGGCATCATTGCGATGCTGGTGGGCATCCTGATGCCGACGCTCGGCCGGGCACTGGAGATCGCCAGAGTGGCGTCTTGCGCGGCCAATCTGAATGCCGTCGGGAAGGGCATCAAGATGCACAGCAGCGAGTTCGACGGCAAGTTTCCGCTGCTGTTTGACGAAGGCGACACGGACGCAGACGTGACCGCCACCACGGACAGTGACGAGGTGGACGGCGCCACCCTCGGCGCGAACGCGATGCAGAACGTCTGGGTGATGATCAAGAAGGGCACGATCCTGGAGAACCACTTCAAGTGCCCCTCCGACAAGATGTGGAAGACGAGAAAGGAGATCGACAGCACAGACCTGAAGACGTACGGGTGGGTGAGCTGGTACAACTTCAGCTACGGCATGCACAAGCCGTACAGCGACCCCGGCGGCAGCAACAAGGCGTCGCTGACGATGTCCAAGCGGGGCGACTTCATCATCTTCGCCGACAAGAACTTCGGGGCCGACGAGACCTCCGGCTGTGTTTACCGGACGAGCGACCTCCTCTGCCGGAAGCCAGCCAACCACCCGGCCGACGGCTTCAACTACCTTTCCTTCGGTGCCAGCGTCCAGAAGGGCCGATACGACGACACCGACACCAGCGGCACGTCGCAGTCGACCGTCGGCATCTCCGGCGACGACGTCTTCCTCGCCGGAGACGATGACGGCGAGACCATCTCCACCGCCGCCGTGACAGGGACCCCCGATCCGACCGACGACACCGACACCTTCATCCTGCCCTGGAAGAAGGACCCCTGACCGGACGGACGACAGCGACACCTCCATCCTGCCCTGGGTCAAGCCGGCACCGTAAGACGACACCACCAACAACGCCGACCGACCGGGGCGAGCCACGCGGCTCGCCCCGGTTTTTTGCGCAGGTGCCGTGCTTGCGTTGTGTGTAAGCATGCCTGCGAACAACGCAGGCATGGCACCCGTCTGTAAGCATGCCTGCAATCACGACATACGTCGGGACAGGCATGGCGCCGGGCACTTTTTGCGCAGGTCGAGACCATGGACAGCGCTGAAAGGCCAGCCGGGCGGCCGGCCTTTCAGCGCCGTTCACGGTGGAGGCACGAATCGCGGAAGCCGACTCCGGCCGGCGGCTCAGACCTGGAATTTCTCCCCCGGGGCGGGAGCGGTCACGTCCGCGCAGCCCAGCTCGGTCAGCAGCTCGCCCATGGCCCGGGGCTGGGTCTCCTCCCCGTGGACGACAAAGGCCCTCCTGAGCTTGGCGGCGAGCGGCGCGTACAGCCGGCGGAACTCGTCCACGTCGGCGTGGGCCGAAAAGCCGTTCAGGATCTCCACCCGGGCTTCCAGCCGGTACATCCGCCCGAAGATCCGGATCTCCTCCCTGCGCTCGACGATCCGCCGCCCCAGCGTATGCTGGGCCATGAAGCCCACGATCACGACCGTGTTCTTCTCGTCCTCGATGTTGTTCTTGAGGTGGTGCAGGATCCTGCCGGCCTCGCACATGCCGCTGGCGGAAAGGATGACGCAGGGCTCGGGCTTGTGGTTGAGGGCCTTGGACTCGGCGACCTCGGTGATGTACCGCACCGGGCCGGTGAGACCGAACAGGTCGCCCTCCTCCCTTCCCCAGGCCCGCAGGGCCTCGCGGTCGTAGCACTCCGGGTGCCCGGCGTAGATCTCGGTCGCCCGCGCCGACAGCGGGCTGTCGACGTACACGGGCAGCTCCTCCAGGCGGCCTTCCTGGAAGAGCTGGAGGATGTAGTAGATCACCGTCTGGGTCCGCCCGACGGAGAAGGCGGGGATGATGACCTTCCCGCCGCGGTCCCGGGTCTGGCGGATGATCCGGC
>CAZNSB010000076.1:0-13733 GCA_964575155.1 uncultured Planctomycetaceae bacterium
GGTCTGGGCGGGGCGGGTCCGGGGCGGTCGCTCGGCCTGCTTCTGGAGGTGCCACATCAGCAGCATCATGGCGCCGGCGGCGATCAGCATGGCCCACAGGAAGCGTCGAACGTTCACTGGCGGCTCCTTACCGCCCCTCGCGGAGGCGGTTGCCGAGATAGTCGTCCAGGTCCCGGATGCCGTGGACCTTCGAGATGGTCACCTCCACGTCGTAGGCGACGCGGAGGAACTGCACCCGCCCGTCGGCCAGGATCGCGTAGCTGGCGCGGACGTCGCGGTCCCTGGGCTGGCCGACCGAGCCGACGTTGACGATGGCCTTGTGCTGGTCCACTTCGTACGTCCCGCCCAACTCCTCGGGGCTGTAGAAGTCCGGCGTGGGGAGAAAGATCCCCGGCACGTGGGTATGGCCGATCAGGCAGAGGTTGGTGAACCTCTCGAACAGGCCGAGAAGCTTGTTCGGGTTGTTGTAAATGTCGTCGGGAAACACGTACTCGTTCACCGGCCGGCGCGGCGAGCCGTGGGCCAGCACCACCTCCCCCACCGGGCTTTCCTCCGCCGGGAGGACCTCCTTGACCGGCAGGGACCCCAGGAAGTCCCACCGACGGTCCCGGGCGCTCTTCTCCGGCTCCTCCTCCAGCATCTGCCGCGTCCAGTAGCAGGCGCCCTCGGCGCCGATGTTGAAGTTCTTCGGCTCGTACAGGGTGGCGAAGTCGTGGTTGCCCATCAGCGTGACCTGGCACCGGTCCAGCACCAGGTCCAGGCACTCCCTGGGGTCGGGCCCGTACCCCACCACGTCGCCCAGGCAGAGGACCTGGTGGATCCCGCGGGCGGCGATGTCGCCCAGCACCGCCGTGAGCGCCTCCAGGTTGCCGTGGATGTCGCTGATGATGGCGATGCTTTCCATGTTCCCTTCACTCCGGGCGGAGCATCATGCTATGTTCTCCGGGTCCGGCTTGTCAAACGGCGTTTGGGGTTGGGGCGGGGCTTCAGAATGCCTATACTTCGCGTTGGAAGGAGACGGCCGGATGTTCGGACAAGCCGCCGTTTGCCGCTGGGTGCTGGCCGGGGGGCTGGTCTGCGGGGCGTGGGGCCCCTGCGGGTGCAGGAAGGAGCCCCCGCCTGACCTGGTGATCGTCAGCCCCCACCACAACAACGCCCAGGCCGAGTTCGAGCACGCCTTCCGCGCGTGGCACCGGGGGCGGTTCGGGGCGGACGTGAAGATCGAGTGGCGGGGGATGGGCGGGACCTCCGCCATCACCCGCACCCTGGTCAACCTCTACGCCCGCGCCGACAGCAGCGGGATCGACCTGTACTTCGGCGGCGGCGGGCCCGACCACAAGTACCTCAAGGCCAAGGGCATCATCGTGCCCGTCCAGCTCCCCGCGGAGATCCTCGCCGCCCTGCCGGAGCGGATCGGGCAGGTCCGCCAGCGCGACCCCGACGGGCACTGGTACGCGGCGGCCGTCAGCTGCTTCGGCATCCTCTACAACGCCAAGCTGCTCAAGGCCAACAAGCTCCCGGTCCCCAGGAGATGGGACGACCTGGCTTCCCCCGCGCTGTTCCGGCGGATCGAGACGGCCGACCCCACCGAGTCGGGCAGCGCCCGGGCGGCCTACGAGATGATCGTGCAGTCGGCGGCGGACTGGCCGAGGGGCTGGGCCAAGCTGCTGAAGATCTACGCCAACTCCAGGCGGTTCGTCGGCGGGGCCTCCGACGTGGTCGCCGACGTCGCCCACGGCGAGGTCCTCGCCGGAGCCGCCATCGACTTCTACGCCTTCACCCAGATCGCACACTACGGGCAGGATCTCGGCTTCTCGCTCGTGCCCGACACCACCGCCTACACCCCCGACCCCATCTCCATGCTCAAGGGCGCGCCCCACCCCGCCACGGCCGGACGCTTCATCGAGTTCGTCCTCTCCCTGCCCGGGCAGGCGATCTGGTGCCTCCCCGCCGGCGACCCCGACGGGCCCAGGAGCCACTCACTCTACCGCCAGCCCGTCCGCCGCGACGCCTACGAGAAGTACGCCGGGAGGATGCTCGCGCCGCTGGTGAATCCCTTCGCCCAGGCGGGGACATTCCAGCTCGACGAGGCGGCGGCGGGGGTTCGCATTTCCCGGCTGCACGGCCCGCTGATGAAGGCGGCGGCGAAGGACAGCGCCGAGCAGCTTTCCAGGGCCTGGAAGGCGATTATCGACGCCGGGCAGCCTGCGGACCTGGTGGCGGAGCTGGTCGCCCTGCCGGCGGACCTGGCCGACGAGAAGACGGCCCTGGCCACGGCCGTCACCCTCGCCGATCCCAAGCGGCGGAGCACCGTCACCCTCGCCTGGCAGCGGTTCTTCCGAAGCAAGTACGAGCGTATCCTTGCCAAGGCCGGGCGGTGAACCTGCGCGCCGGCGGCTTGCCGTTCGGCCCCGCAGCGGTTACTCATAACTCAAAGTGACCGAATCGGGCAGAAGTACACGGATTACACCGATTACACGGATTGCAAGTTGCTTTTGAGAAATGACTTGGAGAGTATGGTCTGAACGGGTGGCGGCCGTCTCCGCCGGGGGAGACCCCGGAGATGCCTGGTCGATGAGACGATGCGCAACGTTCGGGACTACAATCAGTTATCTGTGTAATCCGTGTAATCTGTGGACGACTTTCGGTCAGTTTGAGTCATAAGGCTGCTCCATGCGGAACCGGACGCGTTACATCCTGGCGGGTCTGTGCGGGGCGTTCCTGGTGGCCTTCCTGATCGTTCCCGTGGCGTTGGCGATCCGGGACGGCTTCTACTATGACGGGCGGGTGACGGGCTTGTGGGTGGGGCGCTTCTTCGAGGACCTGGCCGCCCGGGAGGGGCTGATCAACTCCCTCAAGGTCGCCGCCGCCACCACCGCCGGGGTGCTCCTGCTGGCCGTGCCCCTGGCGGCGCTCGCCAGTCACTACGAGTTCCGCGGCAAGAACGTCGCCACCGCCCTCCTGATGCTGCCCCTGATCCTCCCCCCCTTCGTCGGGGCGCTGGCGATCAAGCGCCTGCTGGCGGCCGAGGCCGGTACCCTCAACCTCATCCTCCACGCCCTCGGGCTGGGCAGGGTGGACTTCCTGGCCGGCGGGTTCGCCCAGGTGGTGGTCCTGGAGGTGCTGCACCTCTACCCGATCATGTTCCTCAACGCCACCAGCGCCCTGGCCAACGTGGACCCCACCCTGGTCGAGGCCGCCCGAAACCTCGGGGCCTCCCGCTGGGGCGCCTTCCGCCGCGTGACGCTCCCGCTGATCCAGCCCGGGCTCTTCGCCGGGGGGACCATCGTCTTCATCTGGAGCTTCACCGAGATGGGCACGCCCCTGATCGTCAACTACACGCAGGTCCTGCCGGTGCAGATCTTCCACGGGTTCCGCGACCAGGCGAACCCCCCCGAGGTCTTCTCGATGGTGTTCGTGATGCTGTCGGCGTCGGTGGGGATGTACGGGATGGGCCGGCTGCTGTTCGGCCGGCCGGGCGCCGCCACGGCGGGGCGGGGCGTCGCCGCGACCGTCCGCCGGGTCGGCCCGGCGGGCACGGCCGGGCTTTGGGCGGTGTTCGGGGCGGTGGTTTTCCTCGCCGCGTGCCCGCATGTCGGCGTGATCCTCACCGCCTTTGCCGAACGCTGGGGCACGACCATCCTCCCCGCCAGCTACACCCTCCGCCACGTCCGCGAGGTCTTCACCCGCCAGAGCACCTTCCACAGCATCCTCAACTCGCTGCGGTACGCCTCGGCCGCCACCGGCATCGACGTGGTCTTGGGCCTGACGATTGCCTACCTGGTGGTCCGGCTGCGGGTGCGGGGGCGGTCGGTGCTGGACTCTCTGGCGATGCTGCCTCTGGCGGTCCCCGGGCTGGTCATCGCCAGCGGGTACGTCGCCCTGACCGCCCGCGGCGGGCCGCTGGAGGGCCTCGGGCCCTGGCAGGACCCCACCTTCATCCTCATCATCGCCTACAGCGTCCGACGCCTCCCGTACATGGTCCGCTCCATCTCCGCCGGCCTCGAGCAGACCTCCGAGAGCCTCGAGGAGGCCGCCCGCAACCTCGGGGCCTCCCCCCTCAAGAGCGTCATGAGAATCACCGTGCCGCTGATCTCCGCCAACGTCCTGGCCGGGGCCGTGCTCACCTTCTCCTTCGCCATGCTGGAGGTGTCCGACTCGCTCATCCTCGCACAGACCCGCCCGTTCTATCCCATCACCCGGGAGATCTACGAGAACGTCAGCGGCGTGGGCACCAACCTGAACCTGGCGGCGGCCCTGGGAACTTTGGGGATGCTTTTGCTGACCGCAACCCTTATCCTGGCGAGCCTGCTGCTTGGAAAACGGCTCGGAGCGATGTTCAGAGTGTAGCCACCAGCCACGAGGCACCAGCCACCAGGCACGAGGCACGAGGCACGAGGCACCGGGCACCAGGCACCAGGCACCAGCCACCAGGCAATGCGGTGTTTTCCTCTCGGGGCTGGTGGGAAGCGGCTGTTGGCCGGGGCGGAGTCCAGGATGATCGAGGCCCTGATCTTTGACTGTGACGGCGTGCTGGTGGACTCCGAGCCCGTTCACCTGGACTGTTTCCGGCGGGTGCTGGGGGAGCGCGGGATCGAGCTGGCGACGGCGGACTACTACGGCAAGTACCTCGGCTTCGACGACCACGACTGCTTCGCGGCGGTGCTGGCCGACAACGCACGCCCGCCCGACGAGGGGGAGATTGCCGCCATGACCGCCGAGAAGACCGAGCTGGTCCAGCGGGCCTTCGCCACCGCGGTCCGGGCCATCCCCGGGGCCGTCGAGCTGATGCGTTCGGGACGGGCGGCCGGGGTGGCGGTGGCCGTCTGCTCGGGCGGGCTGGGCGACGAGATCGAGCTGGCCCTGCGGGCCCTCGGCGCGCGGGAGCTGCCGGACGTGGTGGTCTCGGCGACGGACGTCCCCCGCGGCAAGCCCGACCCCGCGGGGTACCTGCTGGCGATGGATCGGCTGGGGAAGAAGCTCTCCCGCCGGATCGACCCGGCGCGGACGTGGGTCGTCGAGGACGCCCCCGCCGGCATCCAGGCCGCCAAGGCCGCCGGCTGCCACGTGCTGGCCGTGACCAGCTCCTACAAGCCCGCCGACCTCGCCGACGCCGACCGCGTCGTCGGTTCCCTGGAGGCAGTTGACCTGAAGGATTTGGAGTAAGCCATGCAGTATCGAAGGTACGGCAAGGGCGGGCCGGCGGTATCGGCGCTGGGGTTCGGGGCGATGCGGCTGCCGGCGGTCGGATGGGACCCCGAGGTCAAGACCGACTTCACCCGCGCCAGGGCGGTCATCCGCAGGGCCTTGCGCGCGGGCGTCAACTTCATCGACAGCCACCACATGTACCACGGCGGCATGAGCGAACAGGCCGTCGGGCTGGCGCTGGCCGGGTGGAAGGGCCACCGCGTCTACGTCCAGACCAAGGCCCCCTTCTACCGCGAGGAGCCGCTGGACTACTTCAAGAAGCTCATCGAGCAGGCCCTGACCAAGCTGGGCATGGACTGCATCGACTACCTGCTGTTCCACTCGATGGACATGAAGATGTTCAAGAAGCGCGGCAAGGGGTTCTTCAGGCTCACCGACTGGGCCATGAAACGCGGGCTCATCCGCCGCCGCGGCTTCTCCTCGCACGACACCCCCCGGAACGTCAAGGCCTTCATCGACACCGGCGAGTTCTCCGCGATGGTGCTGAGTTACAACTGGTTCAACCTGACCATGGCCGACACCATCGCCTACGGGGCGCGGAAGGGCATGGGCGTCGCCGTCATGAACCCCGTCGGCGGCGGGAGCCTGGCCGCCGACACGCCCCAGATCCTCAGGCTGCTTCGCGGGGCGAAGTCCGCCCCGGAGGTCGCCCTGCGGTTCGTCCTGGCCACCCCCGGCGTGTCCGTCGCCCTCTCGGGAATGAACACCGGCAGGCAGGTCGACGAGAACGCCCGCACCGCCGGGCGGAAGACGCCGCTGACCCCCCGCCAGCGACAGGCCATGCGCCGGCGGATGAAGAAGATCCAACGCCGGTTCACCCAGGTCTGCACGTCCTGCGGCTACTGCATGCCCTGCCCGGAGGGCGTGGACATCCCCGCCAACTTCCTGCTGTTCAACCAGGCCCGCTTCCTCGGGCTCACGAAGTGGGCGCGGGGGCGCTTCAAGGGGCTCCGCCAGCGCCGGCGCGGGGACGCCTCCGCCCTGGCCTGCAAGCGGTGCGGGGCGTGCCTGCCCAAGTGCCCCAACGACGTCCCCATCATCGAGCAACTCGCCGAGACCGCCAGGTTGCTGCGGGGCAGGAAATGAGCGCCCCGCCGAAACTCCTGCTGGTGGGCGACTCCATCCGAGGCGACGACCAGATCCACCTCACCCCCGCCGGCCGGCGCGCCTCCGCCGAGGCCGTCGTCGCCGCCGTCGGGGCGGTGCCGGCCCCATAGCCGCCGGAACGCTCGGTACGCCCGCCCCCGCAAAGGGTTAAAAAACCGTCGCGACGGCGACAGCCGGTGGAGCCGCAGCTTCATGAGCAGTGCGGAAAGAACGGCCGGGTGGCGGAGGAAGTGGAAGCGCGCCCTCTCCGGGCAGCGCCGCCAGGCGGCCGGGACCCTGGGGGACCTCTTTGCCGCCCGGCGGGACCGCGGCCCGGCGTTGCTGGTGCCGCTGCTGGTGCTGGTGCTGGCGGCGCACGGCGGGCTGCTGCCGCTGGTCGAGACCCGCCCGGGCAGGGACGTGGCGGCGCTGGCGCGGGCGCGGGGCTACCTGCGGAAGGTGGTCCAGATGGAGCGGGCCAGGCACGTCTCCCAAGGCCTCGCCGAGCGGGTCGCCATGCCCCCGCCCCCGCCGGACCCCGAGGCCGCCGTCACCCGCACCCTCTCCCGGGAGATCTCCACCGATGTGGCCAAGGTGATCGGGAGGACGCTGGAGGTCAAGGTCACCGGGGCGCTGGCCGAGGAGGTCGCCGCCAGCCTCGCCAAGGAACTGGCCGAGGCCTCCCGCAACATCGCCGAGGGGAAGTACTCGCGCGAGGAGATCCGCAAGCTCCGCGAGCAGTTCAAGCGGCGGGCCCAGGCCCAGGCCGTCGCCGCCCTCCGCCGGTACCGCGAGAAGACACAGATCACCCACGCCAGGAAGTCCGTCACCCAGTGGTACAACGAATCGCTCTCGACGGCCCTGCGGGCCCGGATGCGCTTCGAGCTGTACCGCCGCGAGCACAACCAGCTCTGGTGGCACGTCTTCGCGCGCCATCCCTGCGGGGCCATCCGGCGCTGGAACTACACCGACTACCGCGACTACGCCTACTTCGGCGACAAGCTGATCGCCGTCCGGTCGCTGCTGGCCGGAAAATACGTGGACCGCGGGAACCGCTTCGGCGGCCGGCCGCTCGAGCACGGCTGGCTGCTCCTGCCGGGCTGGCCCGGCCCGGAGAACAGACAGGCCCAGGCCATCCTCGCCCGGCTGGGGGAGGAGCTCCGGGGCGCCGACGGCGGGCGGCGAATCTCCTTCCAGCAGTGCGCCGCCAGGTACCTCACCGACTTCTACCCGCACCGCCTCAAGGAGATGCAGGCCCGCGCCCGAAAGATCACCGCCGACTGGAAGACGGCCATCGAGCTGGCCGAGGCCTACGTCGCCGTCATGGCCGGGAGGCCTGGCGCCGAGGGGGCCCGCACCGCCCAGGCGAAAGTGCTGGCCGCAGTCAAGGCCCTCAGCGACGCCCTCCACGAGGTCTGGGTCGGGCGCCGCATGCGCGAGTACGTCGCCGTCAACCGCGCCGTCCGCTCCCGCGTCTTTCGCGGAGGGGGCAGGGAAGCCGCCCACCGCGCCTACGTGGACGTCCTGGTGGAGGGGCTGGCCCCGGCGGTCCGCGACATGGCTGAGAACGAGTTCTCCGAGGGCATCCTGGTACGCACCCGTGGCGTGGACGAGACGACCCGCCAGTTCGCCGACACGGTCATGGCCCTGCTCCGGCGCGACGTCGAGCGCGTCCTGCCGGCGGCGGGCTTCGAGCAGGCGGTCTTCGTCGCCGCAGAGAACCCCTACCGCAGCAAGGTCACCGGCAAGAGCGCCGCCCCCGCCGGCGACGACGTCGCCGCCGACGAGAAGGCCCTCGCCGCCGTCCTCGCCAAGTGGCCCGCCGCCGACCGGACATACCCCCAGGCCCGCGCCAGGCACATCGCCGAGGACCTCGCCGCGGTGATGAAGCGTCTGGCCGCGGCCGTGCTGGACCGGCTCCTGGACGACAGCGGCCGCCTGCGGAAGGACATCTACCGCGCCGCCGAGTGCGTCGACTACACCGACCAGGCGGCCGAGAGGCTCAAGGCCCGGGCCAGCGCCCTGGCCGGGCGGGGGCAGGACCTTGCCCGGCTGACGGAAGCGGGGCTGCCGGACAGCTCGGCGGCCATGGCCGCACTCATGTTCGGCGCCGGCAGCGGGCACGGCGCCTCGCTGGAGACGGTCGTGACGGCGATGCAGCCGGCATTCCTCGCCGGTTCTGCCCCCGCCAGGGCCCTCCGGCCGGCCCGGCCGGGCTACCCACCCCCGCCCGCCGCTTGGGGCCGCCAGACACAGCCACGCCTCACCCCGCCCTTCCAGACCCGGCGGTTCGAGGCCATCCCCTTCCTGGCCAACTTCCCCCGGCTGGACGGGGACCTCAGCGACTGGGGGCGGATCCGCCCGCTGGCCCTCCAACCCGCCCCCCGCGGGCGGGGCGATCCCGAGCCGATCCTCGTCTACGGCGCCTGGAACTACCAGGGGTTCTTCTTCGGCTACCACGTCCGGCAGGCGGCCCACAAGTTCACCCATCCCTGGGAGTTCTGGATGGACCGGCGAACGGGGAAGATGCTCCAGGACCCCTACCGCTCCAGAAGCGGGGGGCGGTGGACGGTGAACTGGCTGCGGAGCGGGGACCACCTCCGGCTGCTTTTCGACACGCTGGACGCGCGGAAGGAGCGCCTGGGGCATCCGCACACGCAGGAGTTCTTCATCTTCCCCCGCGGCAGCGAGAGCTGCCCCGACATGCCCGGGGCCGAACGCATCTTCCGCCGACCGCGCGACGCCGACCCCACGCAGAACGCCTACGGCTACGCCCGCTCGGTGTGGAAGGTCTTTCCCCCCCAGCCCCCCCCCGACCAGGGGCCCGACGGCACCGGCTGCTACCGCGTCACCCGCTTCCGGAAGGACGGATACTCCGTCGAGGTCTTCCTGCCCAGGTCGCTGTTCCGGACGCCCGTGTTCGCACCGGGATGGTACCTCGGCTTCGACTGCGTCGTCGGCACCGGCGCCCAGCCGGAGTACGGACTGCACGGGCAGGTCTGGGCAAACCGCGAGAACCGCCGGCGCACCAGCGAGCACAACGTCCCCGCCAGCCGGTGGGGCGACCTGCTCCTGCTGGGAACCGACCCCCACCTCGCCGTCCAGGACGCCGATGCGTCCGCCGCGCTGGCCAGGGGCCTGATCCCCGGCCACTCCTGCCTCCTGACCGTCATCGACCCGGACCGCAACGTCCACCTGACGGCCAGGGACACCGTCGTCGTCAGCGCCGAGGCCGTCGGCGCCGCCCGCACCGGCGACGTCGAGGTCTTCGTCCTCAAGGAAACGGGAAAGAACACCAGCGTCTTCCGCGGATACGTCAACACCCAGCCCGGGGCCGGGCGGAGGGTCCAGGGCGTCCTGGAGGTCATGCCCGCCCAGGAGGTCCGCTTCGGCTACGTGGACCTCGCCAACGCCGACGGCACCCGCGACGTCGTGTATCAGCTCACGCTCCCGGTGCTGGCGCCGATTGCGTCTCCCTTGGCCGCTCGCTGAGGCCCTTCGCGGCGGGCGGGGGCGCCTGCCCCGGCCGGCGCCGGCAACTGCACCGCCGCCAGCCGCCGGCTCGCCTTCCCGCTCATGTGCCTTCCCCTTGCTCGAGTGAAACGTTTGCACGGATGCGGGAGGCGGCGGAGAATATCCCTGCCCGCCGCGGCCGGCATACGCCGCGCGGGCGCCACCGGCAATGAGAATCGCCTACGGCATCCACGGGTACGGGCGGGGGCACGCGGTGCGGGCGCTGGCGGTCCTGCCGGAGCTGACCCGCCGCCACGAGATGCTGGTCCTCGCCGGCGGGGACGCCTACCAGGCCCTCCGCGGTGACCACCCCGTCCAGCGCATCCCCACGCTGAGATACCAGCTCGGCAAGGGCGGGCGGCGGTCGGGCTGGCAGACCCTGGCCCAGGCAACCCCGAAGCTGCTGGACCTGGGACTGGGCGGGCCCGCGCTGGAGCTGGTCTGCGACATGCTGGCCGAGTTCGCCCCCGACGCCGTCGTCTCCGACTCCGACGCCTGGACCCATCACGCCGCCCGCCGGCTGAAGCTGCCCCGGATCAGCTTCGATCACTACGGCGTGCTGGCCTACTGCCGCTGGCCGATGTCCCCGGCCGACCGCGTCGCCTGCCGAATGGAGGCGCTGGCCTACCGCCGCCTGATGGCCGGCACGCCGGACCGCATCGTCGTCGCCAGCTTCTACCCCGCCCCGCCCCGGCGGGAGGGCGTCTGCGTCGTCGGGCCCGTCCTCCGCCAGGCCGTGCTCGCCGCAAGAGCCGACCGCGGCGACCACCTGCTGGTCTACTTCAGCAACGGCCGGCACCACGTCACCCCCCGCGTCGAGCGGGCCCTGCGGGCGCTGGCCCTGCCCGTGGTCGTCTACGGCGTCGGGCGGGAGGGCGTCGAGGGCAACCTCGACTTCCGCCCCCCCGGCAACGTCGCCTTCGTCGCCGACCTCGCCCGCTGCCGGGCCGTCTTCGCCACCGCCGGAAACCAGCTCATCTCCGAGGCCATCCACCTGCGAAAGCCCCTGCTCCTGCTGCCGGAGGACTCCCTCGAGCAGCGGCTCAACGCCGCCGCGGTCGAGAGGATGGGCATCGGCACCCGCACCTCCCGCCGCCGCGTCTGCGCCGAGATCCTCCGCGCCTTCCTCGCCGCCGAGCCCCGCTTCGCCGAGCACCTGCCCCCCCCCCCCCCCGCCGGCCAACCCCGCGCCGTCGAGGCCATCGAACGCTACGCCGCAGAGCTCGACCGTCAGGAACGGGTGGATTAAGCGAGCGAGCAAGTCGCCTATCGGCATCCACTGCTAAAACACAGGGTACGCCTTCTGGATCGCTGCCCTGACGGTCCCCTGCCTCAGGAACCTCCGGTAGTGGCTCCATCTCCTCAACTCGTAACGAAGTCTGCCGGCAACCAGTGCGGGCGAAACCCCTAACTGAGCTGCAAAACGGTCAACGTCGGCCAGACGTATGTACTTACGTACTCGTTTTCTGAACGCGCGCCACGCCACGGGCTCGACCCAGGCACTTTCCGCAAAACGGTCTGCTTCATTCTCGAGGGCGTCATCGCAGGGCCGCTCAATGTCCTCATCAACGATGGGGTTCTCTGCAAGCTCTTTCCTGTGAAGCAGGACGTGTGCGATCTCGTGAAGCAGCGTGAACCAGAAATTGTCCAGTCGGTCCTTCCGGAGCGTCAGCGCGATCGCCGGTCTCCCGTCGTCCAGGAGCATCGCCCCCCCGTCGAGATAGGTCTTCTGGAGATGTCGAACGAAGACGCAGGGGAGCCCCCGTGCCTCGAGCCATTGAACCGCCAGGACCGGGCCGTCATTCCTTGCCGACAACCCAGCCAGTTCGGCCAGCTCCGCCTTCAATCGGCGGGCGGTGAACCTACCCAGGGTCACGCGTTCGGCTTCTATCTCTACCTTGGTCAGCCAGCACGTCAGGGCGACCTGGTTGGCCTCGGAGGGATTGGAAAGCCTGAAGTGCGCCGGAGTCAGGCACGGAGCTGGCCCGAGGAACGCCAGGAGGGAGCGCCGGAAGTCCGCAACGGTCCGGCCCGGAGGGAGCCAGTCACGCCTCTGCATCTCCCCGACCGGGCACTGGTCGATCAGCTCCGCAATTCCCTGGTCATCCACCTGTTGTGTCGATTCGCCCGGGGCAATGGTCCCGTCGGCGTCGAAGGATATTTGGAGGTTGCGCCCCAGAGCGGCGCCCACCCGCTGGAGCATCTTAAGCGAGTGCCCCCCGTAGTCAGAATCCTCCAGCCGGGAGATGACGGACTGCGTGGTCTTCACGAGGCCCGCGAGTTCCTTCTGGCTCAGGCCAGCTTCTTTTCGCGCCGTGTGGATGCGCCCTGCCACTTCGGCGTTGATGCGTTCGTTCCTCAGCTCGGCCTGTTTGCCCTTGTCATCCCCGACATAGCGCCGCCTCAGGATATCCAGAGCTCTCGTCGTCTTCTTCATCAGGATCTACCTCATGTGTCTGTGCCGCCGTCAACCTGCTTCGTACTCCTCCTTCCGACGGATGGCCAACTCGATCTGCTCAGGTGGTACTCGCCTGCCTCTCTTGACGAAACCATGCGTGACGACCACTCCTCGGCCGCAGAAAAAGTAGAGCATCCGGTAGTGCACGTTGCCATGCCTTGCGCGGAGCTCGTATATCCCGTCGCGAAGGTAATCGGCGTAAGGCCTGCGCAGTTCGTGCCCAAAGCGCTCGAGCAACTCCAGTTTCGCCAGACACTTGATCCGCACCTTCTCAGGCAGGCCGTCCATCCATTCCAGCAACGGAGCCCTGCCCGCCTTGGTCTGAACCCGGATTTCTCGGATGAAACTCCAATTTGTGTACAATAGAGCACCGTTTGGCCCCAGGAACAAAGGGTTTTCTGGATGCCACGGACGGTGGAAGGCAGGGATGCAATGGGTGAAGCCGGCCGGGACGCGCTGCGCGTGGGTTTCGACGGGTCGCTCAAGCTCGAATTTCATGAATCGAAGGTCAGCTCCGACGCGGGGCTGTTGCCCTATCGCGAACTGGATGACGCGCTGGGATTGACGACCATGGCCGAGGGTCTCCTGGAGGACTGGCGAACCGGGCAGAACACGCGTCACAGCATGGTCGGATTGCTGCGGCAGTCGGTGTTCAGCCGGTTGGCTGGCTATGAGGACACCAATGATGCCGATCGGTTGAGCGTCGATCCGGCGATGCGGCACGTGGTCGGCGGACGGGCGAAGACGAAGCAAGCAGCGTCCACCAGCCAGATGGGGCGCTTCGAGACGGAGGTGCTGACCCAGCCGAAGAACCTGGCGGCCCTGACAGACCTGCCGGGCCGATGGATCGATACGGTCCACCAGCGCAAGGGCCTCCGGGAGATCGTCCTCGATCTGGACAGTTCGGTCAGCGAGACCTACGGCAACCAAGAGGGTTCCGCGTACAACGGCTACTTCGGCTGCGAGTGCTATCATCCGCTGTTCTGCTTCAACCAGTTCGGCGACTTGGAGCGGGCACTGCTGCGCGAAGGCAACGTGGCCAGTGCCGACGAGTGGCGGTCGGTGCTGGAGCCGATCGTCGCCCGCTACCGGGACCAGGACCTCCGCCGGTTCTTCCGTGGCGACGCCGCCTTCGCCAAGCCGGAGGTATACGAGTACCTGGAGGACGAAGGCTACCTCTACGCGATTCGGTTGCCTGCCAACGACGTGCTCCATCGCGAGATCGAGCCCCTCCTGACGCGCCCCGTGGGCCGTCCGCCGAAGGAGCCGATCGTCTGGTACGACGACTTCTCGTACCAAGCCCAGAGTTGGGACAAGCCGCGTCGGGTGGTGGCGAAGATCGAGCATCATCAGGGCGAGTTGTTCCCGCGGGTCGGGTTCGTCGTCACGAACCTGCGTCGCGCTTCCCGGCAGGTGGTGAAGTTCTACAACGGGCGCGGCACGGCGGAGCAGTGGATCAAGGAGGGCA
>CAZNSB010000077.1:0-13684 GCA_964575155.1 uncultured Planctomycetaceae bacterium
CCCTGGAGCCCTTCGACATCGGCTCGTCGGGGCGGGTGGGCATGGTGATTGACGTGGGGCGTCGGCTGAAGGCGGCGCCGCCGGAGGCCGACGTGCGGGTTCCGCTCTCCGGCCCGTTCTCCATCGCGGCGAACCTGATGGGGCTGGAGAGCCTGCCGTGCGGCGTCGTCACCGCCGCGGGCGGGCACGCCCGCGCCGGGGTTCAACGGATACAGCCCCCCCCGACAGAGGAGAGTCCCGCCATGACAAAAGCCGCAAAGTCGCTCCTGCCGATCGTAGCCGCCGGGCCGGGGAGCCCTCATAGAACCCCATAGTGTCCGACGGGGCGTGAACGATCAGCACCCCCTTCCCCCGGGCCGACTTGACCACCTCGTTCATCCGCGGGACCATCGCCTCCAGCCGCTCGAACGCCCCCCGGCAGGTGTGGCTGTCCCAAACGTCGCACAGGAGCAGCGCCGTCTCGCCGGCCGCCAGCGCGACGCGCTCGCGGCAGACCTTCCAGAACGGATAGCCGTGGTCGTCCCTTTCGAGCTTCCGGCGCTGGAAAGAAAGTTCCAGGTGATGCCCTCCCGCTGTTCTTTCGGCAGCAGCGTCCACGAATGCCTCCTCTGTCCGGCCCGGTCCCCGGTCTGGATGACGGTCTCCCGCCTCGCCTCCAAGTAGTCCGTCAACACCAAATGTGTGAGTTCAGCCGTTCGACACAGAGACGCAGAGACACAGAGAAAACAACGCAGGCTCGTGAGTCTCTGTTCGTCTGCGTCTCTGCGTCGCACTGACGGCCGTCCGAGGAACACACATATTTAATCGTGACGGCGTACTAGACTAGATCGCCCGCGGCGAATTGGCAGGCTCCCCGGCCGAGGGGGCCCCGGCGGCGGGCGGACCAGGGTCCGCCGGCTGACCCGCTTCGAGACCGGCCCCGACGGGAGGGCGATCAGGGGCCACGAGCGGGACGGCCAGCCCGTCCAGACGCCGCCGCCGATGTCGCCCGGGCGCCGGGCAGGCCGGCGGTCGGCCTCACGCCACCGGCGGGCGGGGGCGGGTCCAGGGCGACTGCCACGGCGGGCCCCAGTCGGTGACCGGGGGGAGGTGCAGCTTCCGGCAGGTGAAGTCGATGAACTTGAGCAGGCACTCGCCGTCGAGCCCGTCGGCGGGGAAGTAGCGGTCCGCCATCCCGTGGGCCTGGAGGGCGGCCATGTCCCGGGCGTCGATGCCGTCCTCGATCCAGACGAAGTCGCTGTCGTAGTCGATGGCGGCGGCCTTGCCCTCCCGGCGGTCGTACGCCGCCACCTGCGGGAGCGCCATCGTCGGGCAGGTCTTCGGCCAGAGCAGGCAGTTCAGCCCCTCCAGGGCGCCCGGGAAATGGCTCCAGACGCTCAGCCAGTACGGTTGTATGGCGCGCAGCCGGCAGAGGCGCATCAGCCGCCCGAAGCCGCGCGACAACTCGATGCAGTTGTGATCGGCGTCCCAGACGACCAGCACGCCGTCGACGTCGATGTACATTTTTCTCGGCGTGTCGGCACGCCGGGGACGGGACTGAGACATCGTCGCCTCCGCTCTTCACTGGGCCCGGTTCCGGGCGGGCAGTCGCCGCCGGGAGAGGGTACCCGAAGCGTGGCCGCCGTGGCCACGACAAAGCCCCCGCCGCCCCGGCCGGCAGAGGGTCCCGGTCCGCTTGCCGGCCGGCGCAGGATTTGATATAAGACCATTCTCCGGACCTCCGCAGCGCCGCGCAAGCAGCGAGATCGAGTCGGCAAATGACGGTTCCCGATCCTCTCCGATGGCTCAAGTGGGTCGGCGTCGCCCTGGCCGGTGCGGCGCCGCTGCCCGCGCCGGCAGCCGCCTCCCAGCCAAGCCGGGCCCTGTCGCTCCGGCGCGTCGCCCGGTCGTTCAGCTACGCGCGCGAGGGGGCCTGGACGCAGCGGACGGTCAGGCTGGCCAACCGCTCCGAGGCGCCGCGTCGGCTGAAGGTGGCCCTGGTGGCCCTCGACGGGCAGCGCGGGCGGACCTACTTCTCCGCCGTCGCGGGCGTGCCGGCGGGGACGGACCGGCTGGTCCGGGTGGGCTTTCGCCCCGGCCGGCTCGGCGCGGCGCCGGCCCCCGGCGCACCCGCCCGGGGCAAGGGCCCCCGAATGGTCGAGGAGACCTTCCTGCTGTGGGATGCCCGCTCCGGGGAGCAGATCGAGAAGGGGCATCGACCGGCCGCCGTCATCGAGCCCCGCACCACCACGATCGCCATCGTCGCCCCGGGGCGAGGGGACTGGGGCGGGTACGGCTACCTGAAGGGCCTGCCCTCCCGGCAGCTCGGCCAGGTGCAGATCCTGGGCTGCGACCCCAGGCACCTGCCGGACAGGTGGTACGGGTACTCCATGGTGAAGGTCCTGGTGCTGGGCGAGCTGGACCCCGCGAGCCTCCGCCGGACGCAGGTGGCGGCGATGCTGGATTGGACCGGCCGCGGCGGCGTGCTGGTGCTGGCCGGAGGCACCGCCCTGCCGGAGACGCTGAAGGGCCCCCTCGCCCGCGCCGCCGGCGCCGTCGCCCTGGGCGCCCACCACGTCCGCTCCCTGAACGTGACCGGGCCGGATCAACACCCGCTCCCGGAAGTCCGGCTTGATCGGCCGGCGCCGCTGGCCGAAATCCTTGCCGACCGGGCGGCCGTCGTTTACCACGCCGACCACCTGGCGCTGCTGGCCGAACGCCCGTATGGCCACGGCCGCATCTTCACCCTGGCCTTGCCGCTGGGGGCGCTGTCGCCAAGGCCGCTGCACGCCTTGTGGGGGCGGATCGGCCGGGCAACCAGGACGACGCCGCCCGTCGACGACGGGCGGTTTGCCGAAGCGGCCCCCAGGGCGTTGGCGGCGATCGCCGGCCGGCCCGCGCCCCCCCGCACCGCCGCCGCGATGATCCTGGTCGCCCTGGGCGCAGGCGCCCTCCTCGGCGGGGCGCTGCTCCGGCGGCGGCGACGCGGGGAGATCCTCTGGGCCTGCCTGGTCCCGCTGGCGGTGCTGGCGGCGGCGGGCATGTACGTCTACGGCCGGAGCCGCAGCCAGCCGGAGCGCCTCAGCTACGTCGGCCTGCTGTCGGGAATGGGCGGGGGCGCCGCCAAGGTGCAGGAGGTCTTCGCGTACTACAGCCCGGCCCGCCGGGAGGTGAAGTTCTCTGCGGGGGGCCCGCGGGGGGTGATCCGCCGGATCGGCCCGACCGCCGCCGGCGCCCTCGGCGCCGCCGAGACCCGCTCCGACGCCACGATGTTCCTGCCCGGGGAGGTCGTGGAGATGAACTCGACCCGCCTGTTCCTGGTCGACTCGGTGGAGCCCACCGCCGGGCTGGGCTGCCGCTTCACCTTCGACGCGTCAGGACTGACCGGGACGGTGAGGAATCACCTGGGGGCCGAACTCGCCGACGCGGTCGTTCACAGCAATCGGCGGACCTACCGGCTGGGCAACATCCCCCCCTCCGCCGCCACGCGACTGCGGGCCGGGACGGAAGACCTGCTCGCCGCCGGGGAATTCACCGGCTCGCTCGTCCACACGCCCGCCGACGCCCTTCGCAACGGGCTGCTGGGGCGGCTTCGTGCCCGGCCGGCGATGGGGCGGGAAGCCCGCCGCGAGCCGGTGCTGATCGGCTACGCCCGCCGCAGCCCGCTGGACCCTCTGGGCGGCAGGGACGTCGGGCGGCGAGGATGGTGCGTGGTCGTCTGGCCGGTCGCCCTGAGCCCGCCTCCGACCGGAAGCCGGGTGACCATCCCGGCGGGCTTCGTCAGGCTGAAGCTGAAGAACCTGGGCACGCCGGTCTGGGACGTCACCGGCGAGAGGTTCCTGCGGACCTTCCGCGACGCCGGGCTGGTGGCCGTGGCCCGCCCGCCGCCGGAGGTGGGGCCCCTCCGGCAGGTGAGGGCCCACCTGCGGATCGGCATCCGCGCCAGGAGCCGGCGCCTGACGGTGTGGGCCGAGCCCCCAACGGGGGGCCCGCCAGCCCGACGCGTCCGCATCGGGCAGTTCGACGCCCCCCACGGCGTGCTGAGGCTCACCGCCCCCGACGCCGACCGTTTCCGCCGCCCCGACGGGGGCTATGCCTTCTCGCTGGAGGTCCGGCGGCTGGGAGGGCGCCGCGGAGGCCGGGCCGACCTGGAGAACCCCGCCGCGTGGACGTTTGAGAGCGTGGACATCGTTCTGGAAGGGACCACACGGTGACAGCGCAGCCTGACGTCATGATCCGCTGCTCGGGGCTGACGAAGGTGTACGGGGAGATCACGGCCCTGGCGGACCTGGACCTGGAGATCGCGGGCGGGCAGGTGTTCGGGTACATCGGGCACAACGGCGCCGGCAAGACCACGACCATCCGCCTCCTGGCGGGGCTGCTGAAGCCCTCGGCCGGGCACGCCAGCATCGGCGGCGTGGAGGTCGCCGCCGGAGGCGATCGCATCAAGCCCCTGGTGGGCTACCTGCCCGAGAGCTTCGGCGTGTACGACCAGATGCGGGTGTGGGAATACCTGGACTTCTTCGGGGCGGCGTTCAAGATCCCCCGCCGCAAGCGGGCCCGACGCATCGACTTCGTCCTGGAGGTCACAGAGGCCGGCGAGCTCCGCGACCGCTTCGTGGACACCCTCTCGCTGGGGATGAAGCAGCGAGTCGGGATCGCCCGGACGCTCCTGCACGACCCCAAGGTGCTGCTGCTGGACGAGCCCGCCAGCGGCCTGGACCCGCAGGCGCGGATGCAGATGCGGAAGCTCCTGCGCCGTCTGGCCGACGACGGGAAGACGCTGCTGGTCAGCTCGCACATCCTCCCGGAACTCGCCGCCGTCTGCGATTCCATCGGCATCCTCCACCACGGCCGCCTGCGCGCCGCCGGGGACATCCATCAAGTCCTCGGCCAGATCCAGCGCGACCGGCTGATGGAGCTGAAGACCCTGGGCGGCTCCCCGCCCGCCGGCGACGTCCTCGCCCGCGACGCCCGATGCAGCCAGACCGACGCCTCCGACGGCGAGTCCGGCATCCTCCGGTTCCGCTTCAGCGGCGACGACGAGGCCCTGGCCGGGCTCCTGGGCGCCCTCCACGCGGCGGGGGCCGGCGTCGTGACCCTGCGGGAGGTGCCCTTGAGCCTGGAGGACGCCTACCTGGCGATCAGCGGGATCAGTTCCGAGGTGCCCGGCTCGCCCGAGGCCGAGGGCGGGGAGGAAGCGAAGCCGAAGGGATGATCCGCAACCCGATCATACACAAAGAGGTCCTCTCCGCCCTGCGGACGCGAAAGGCCGCCGCATTCCAGGGGCTGTTCCTGCTGGCGGCGGGGTGCATCGTCTGGCTGCTCTGGCCGGCGGACGGCCTCCAGGACATGGCCGGGCACCAGGGGCGGCGGCTCCTCGGCGTCCTGGCCGTTACCGAGCTGATCATGATCGCCCTGTTCGCGCCGGCGTTCACGGCTACGGCCATCACCACGGAAAAGGAGCGCAACACGCTCGAGAGCCTCTTCGCCACGCTCCTGGGGCCGGGGCGGATCGCCGCGGGGAAGATCGTCGGCTCGCTGACGTTCCTGGTACTGGTGGTCGTCAGCGGCGTCCCCGCCCTGGCGGCGCCGCTGCTGCTGGGGGGCGTCGGCGCCGGGGAGGTGGTGGTCGTCCTCGGCATCCTGCTGCTCACGGCGGCGCAGGTGGGCATGATCGGCCTGCTGGTCAGCGCGGTGATGCGGCGCAGCTACCAGGCGATCCTGCTGACGTACGGGGTGCTGCTGGCGGTCTGCCTGCTGGTGGCGTTGCCGGTCTGGCCGGTCAGCGGGCAGTTGATCCACCGGGGGGGACCGGCCTGGCAGGCGACGTTCCACGTGGCGGCGTCGCTGAGCCCGTTGCAGGCGATGCTCTCGGCGATCTGGCCCCACAGCGCCTATACCGCGGGCGCCCGCAACATGCCGCCCTTCTGGAAGCTCTACATCCCCCTGGGCTCCGCCGTCGTCCTGCTTGCCGCCTGGGCCTGCCTGCTCAGGCTCCGGGCGGCGATGGCCCCGCCCCGCCCGCGAGAAAGGCTCAAGGTCGTCGAGCGCGGGAGGATCTCCGCAAGGACCTTCCTGTTCCTCATCGACCCCCAGAAGCGCAAGCGGATGATCCGCTGGTGGCAGAACCCCATCCTGATCAAGGAGTTCCGCACCCGCCGGATGCTTCAGGCCCACTGGCTGCTCCGGACGATCCTGCTGTGCCTGATCGCCTCCATCCTGCTGATGTTCCTCGTCGGGCTGAGCGTCCAGGCCTTTGCCGCCGAGTCCGCCGGCATCATCCGCATCATGGCCCCCGCGGTGGCGGCGCTGACGGTGCTGTTGATCCTCCTGATCGGCCCGGCCGCGGCCGGAGGGACGCTCTGTGCCGACCGCGAGAGCGGCGTGTGGGACCTGATCCGCATCACCCGGCTGAGCAGTTGGCGGATCGTCACGGGGAAGTTCCTGGCCTCGATCCTCCCCCTGGCGGGGCTGATCCTGGCCACCTCGCCGGCCCTGCTGATCCTGCTGTATTTCGATGCGAGCATCTACCCCAACGTGCTTCGCATCCTGTACGTTGCCGGGATGGCGGCCCTGTTCGTCTCCGTCGCGGGGATGTTCTTTTCGAGCCTCTTTTCGCGGACGGCGACGGCGACGGCCTGGACGTACGGGCTGGTCATGGCCCCGGGGGTGCTGGCCCTGCTGGTCCTGCTGGAGGGGGGGCTTTTTTCCCACCGGCTGGCGGCCGCCGTCTTCGTCCTCAACCCCGTGGTCGTCGCCATGGACGCCGCCGGCAGCCAGGCCATCCCCGAATACGGGCTCGTCGGGCCCTGCCTCAGGCTCATGGGCCTAAGCTCCGCCGCGATGTTCGCGGTGACGGTCTTTCGCGTCTGGCGGCTTCGCCGCCCCAGGTAGGAGCCTTGCGTGAAGCGACGGCGTGGTATTCCGGCGGCGGCCCTGATCGCCGCGTCGCTGGCGGGCGCCGGGCTCCGGGCGGCGGCGCCGGCCGGGCCCGCCCGGCTGCCCGAGCCGACGCTCAGCGCCGGCCGGATTGAGGTCCCCACCTTCGGCGACGCCGCCAACGTCCGCCTCCTGGCCGGCCTGCTCGCCGAGGAAGACCCCACGGTCCGCGAGCAGGCCGCCCGAGACCTCGGCGAAACCCACAACCCCGCCGCCCTGCCCCACCTCCGCAAGGCCCTCCAGGACCCGAGCATCGACGTCCGCTGCGCCGCCGCCGCGGCGGCGGCCGAGTTCGACCCCCACCAGGCAGGCGACATCGTTCGGACCGCGCTGGCCTCGCCGGAGGGCCCCGTGGTGCTGGCGGGACTGCGAAGCGCCCTGCGGATGCGGCTGGTTCCGGCCGGGGGGGGCATCCGGGCCCTGCTGTCCGGCAACGACCCCACGGTCCAGGCGGCTGCTTTGAGAACGATGACGCGGCTGGGGGCGGCGGCCTCGCCGGAGGAGCTGAACCGGGCCCTGGGGAGTGCCTCGACGGTCGTCCGCCTGCGGGCGGCGGAGAACGCGGCCCTGCTGGACGAGGGCGGGGCGCTCGTGCCGGCGCTGACGGGCCTGTGCCGGCGTGGTCGGCCGGCGGTGCGGGGCGCGGCCCTGGCGGCGCTGGGCAAGCTGGGCGGGTCGGCGGCCGGGGGGGTGCTGGCCTCCGCCGCCGCCCACGAGCATCCCTTCGTTCGCCGCGGGGCGGTGTGGGGGTACCGGCAGGCGGGTGAGCCCGGCCGGGTCAAGCCGTTCCTGGAAGACGCGTCGGGCGTGGTCCGCCTGGCGGCGATCGTCGCCGTCGGGGAATTGCGGTGTGCCGACTGCGTCGGCCGGCTGTTCGAGCTGCTGTTGCACGGCGCCGACGACGCCCACGCCGCAGCCCGAAGCAGCCTCCGCCGGATCGGCACCGACGCGGTGACCTCCCACGCCGCGCGGACGCTGGAGCGGGACGGGCCCAGGCTCCGGCGGATGCACGCCGAACGGCGGGCCATTCGAGCCGCCACCCCCGCCCCCGACCAGCGCCCGGGCCAACCGGACCGTCTGCATCGCCGGATGCTCACCCTCTCGCGAAACATCGGGTCCTGCTGCCGCCTGCTGGGCTGCGCCAGGAGCGCCCAGGCGTACGAGGAGCAGTTGGCGCTGCTGAAGTCGCTGGACGTGGATTCGCCCGTTCTGTTGGAGGTGGCGTGGGCGTTGGGGCGGATCGGCGACCGGCGGGCGGTCAAGCCGCTGATCGAGGTCCTGGGCACGAGCGTGAAAAACGCGCGGGCGGCGCTTGCCGCCGCCCTGGACGGCAAGCCTCCCCCCTCGCCGTTCGACGAGAAGGTCGCCGAGGCCGTCATCGGCGCCCTGGCGGAGCTGGGCGCCGCCGAGGCGGCCGACTGCATCCTCGCCGCGGCCAACACCCGGGTCGAGAACATAAGGCTCAACGGCGTGGTGGCGCGGACGGCCGAGGTCGCGGTCCGACTCGCCGCCGCCGGCCGGCGAGCGGCGGCCGAGCAGTTCGTCTGCGAGGTCCTCGCCGATCCGGGCTCGTCCCTGGCGGGGCGGTTTCACGCCGCCAAGGCCGCCGGCACCCTCCGCAGCGCCAAGGCGCTGCCGGCGCTGCGGAGGGTGCTGGAAAAGGACCGCCCCTGCCGGACGGTCATGCGCGCCGCCGCCTGGGCCATCCAGGAGATCACCGGCACGTGCCCCCGCCTGCCCGATCCGAAGGTCTTCCAGGGCGAGTGGGTGATCCGGAAGCTGGGCGAATAGCCCCGCCTCCCCCCCGCCGGGGCGGGAGGCTCACTTCCTGCTTCGCCGCCGATACCACTCCAGCCGGTCGGTCTGGCAGTGCGGGCAGACGTCCCTGGCGTCGGGGTCCCTCTCGCCGGTGGCAGCGGCGCGAATGCTGTCGGGGACGTAAAGCTCCCCGCAGTGGGGGCACCTCACCATGCGGAGGCAACTCTGCTTGGCCTTGCAGGAAGGGCAGTCCAGCCTGACCAGGTTCGGGTCGAGCACGGCACGGTCAAGGGCTTCCTTCGGCAGCGCCTCCCGCTCCAGAGAGAACTGGTGCCCGCAGTCTGCACACTGGAAATGCAGCCTTACGTCCGCCGGCGTCGGCCCCGACTTCCGCAAAGTGAAGTACGTGCCCACCGCCACGCCGGCAACGGCAACCGCCAGGGCGGCGATCAACAGGTAGTTGGAGTCGATGGCGGCGCCGCGGCAGAAGCGCCCTCTCCTTCCAGACCGACCGCAGGCGTCTCTCTCACGCACGTTCTGCCTCCGCTGAGCCGAGGAAGTCACCGGCCGAGGTGCCTCGCAGACCGCATGTCCAACTGCCCACCAGTGTAGCCCCCGCCGCCGGCCCCGTGCAAGGGCGGGTTTTGGTGTTGAAAAAGGCGGCCGCTTCCGGGCTAATGTTCCGGCCGGATCGGCCCGGTCGCCGGAACGGGGCGCCGGGGGAAGGAGTGGATGCGTGCCGGAGAAAGGGCCCGAGGATCTGTCTCTGGACGGGCAGTGGCTCTTTGCCTATGCGCCCCAGCAGGACGGCGACCCCCCCCGCCCGCCGCCGGCGTCGGCCTTTGCGGTCCGCCTTCCCGTTCCGGGCTACTGGGACGATTGCCGCGAGGCGATGGCCGCCGCGCCGTGGTGGCCGACGGCCCGGTTCAACGAATGCGCACCCGTCCGCTATCCCCAGGGAGACGCCCCCGAGGACGCCTCCTGGCCGTACCTGATGGGGGTGGGGTGGTACAAGAAGACCCTCGAGATCCCGCCGGACTGGGCCGATCGCACCCTGACGCTCACCGTGGGGGGGGTCGTGTGCGAGATGTGGCTGTGGGTGAACGGGGCGTTCGTCGGCCATCATCTCGGCCATTCCACGCCGCGGAGGTTCGACCTTTCCCCCCACGTCCGCGCGGGGGCGCCCCACACCGTGCTGCTGGCCGTTTCAAACCTGACCGACGCGGTCAGCGGCATGGCGCTTCGCGGCTACCACGGGAAGAGCGCGGGGGTCTACCGCTCGGTCCACCTGCACGCCTCCGGGGCGGGGGTGATCGAGCACCTGCACCTCCGTCCGGGCGCAGAGGACCTGGGCACCCTCGCCTGGCGGGCGGAGCTGGCGAGCCCGCTCGGCCTCAGGCGGGCCTCGGAGCTTCGCTGGCGGGTTCTGACCCTGGACGGGGCCAAGGTCCTCGCCGCCGGAAGCGCCCCGGTGCCCGCCGTCGCGGCCGGGGAAACCCTCTGCGTGGAGTGGCGGTGCGGCGCGGGCGGGCTGCGGGCATGGAGCCCGGACGATCCGCAGCGTTACCTGGCGGCGGTCACCTGGGCGGACGGCGGCGGCGTCTGCGACGGGCGGACTCAGGCCTTCGGCCTGCGGCTGCTGAGGCGGGAGGGCAAGAGGCTGCGTCTGAACGGCCGGCCGATCATGCTCCGCGGGGTGTGCGATCATTACTACTTCCCCGTGGAGTGCACCGCCCCGACGGATGTGGACTACTACCGCCGGCAGCTCCGCACGCTCAAGGAGCTGGGGTTCAACTTCGTCCGCTTCCACACCTGGGTCCCGCCGGCCGAGTACATGCAGGCCGCCGACGAGGTCGGCTTCCTCCTCCAGCCGGAGAGGCCCGCCGGGACCGGGCACGACGAGTGGGAGAACATGATCCGCTTCTGTCGGGCGCACCCGGCCGTGGTCAGCTACTGCTGCGGGAACGAGGAGTACCTCGACGAGGCCAAGATCGGCGAGATCGAGCGGATGTACGCCCGGGCGAAGGAGCTGGACCCGACCTGCCTGGTGATGCCGCAGGAGGGGATGCGCGGCATCGAGTACACGTGGGTGGGGGACGAGATACCGCAAGCGGCCGAACAGCCGTTCCGGCACAGTCCGTCGCGGCTGGGCCGGATCTCCGGCTGCGGGGACCTCTTCGGGCAGTACAGTTGGGCCCTCCTGAGCTACTTCAGCCTGCGCGGGCAGTGGCGCCAGCTCCAGCGCCGGTACGCCGTCTACCAGCGCCCGCTGATCTCCCACGAGATCGGTCTGAGCGGGTGCTACCTGGACCTGGACCTGGAGCGGCGCTACACCGGGCGAATCCGACCCGAGCTGTTCCGCGACACCCGCCGGCGCCTCCGGGCCGGGGGGCGAGAGGGAATGGCCGGCGTGTACCACCGGCACTCCGCGCGCTGGCAGTGGCTGACGTACAGGCACGTCCTGGAGACCGCCCGCCGCTGCGACGACATCGCCGGGTACGACCTGCTGGGGGGGTGGGACGCCCACTGGCACCGCAGCGGGTACGGGTGCGGGCTGCTCAACGAGTTCCGCCAGCTCAAGTGCGGCCTCTCGCCCGAGGCCGTGCGACAGGCCAACGCCGACAGCGTCGTCCTCCTGGACCTGGGGCTGGCCCGATCGTTCCGGGCCGGTGAGCCGTTCGAAATGGACGTGATGGTCTCCCTGTACGGCGGCCGGCCGGTGAAAAAGGGCAAGCTGCGCTGGCAGCTCTCAAGCGGAGGGCGGGTCCTCCTGCGGGGGGACAAGCCGGTCGGGGGCGTTCCCGACGGGCGGGTCAGCAGCCTCGGGCCGGTGGCCTTTGCCTGGCCGGCGGTGGAGCAGGCCTGCAAGGCGGAGCTGAAGCTGGAGCTTGTCGGCGGCGGCTATCGCCTCGCCAACCGGTGGGACTTCTGGCTGTTCCCGAAGCGCCCCCCCCCGGCGGTGGAGGCGTCGGCCGACCAGGCCAGCGGCCTGTGGCTGTCCGAACGCTACGCCGGCATCGGGCCGAACGCACGAGAGGCCGGCGTGCGGCTGCGGATCAGCTCGGCACTCGGCGAAGAGGATCTCCGGCACCTCCGCGGCGGGGGCGACGTGCTGCTGCTGGGGGGCGAGCCCTTCCCGTCGCGCCGGACCAGCTTTCAGATGGCCGTCGCAGGCCGGCCGGGGGGGAACCTCGCCACGGTCGTCAACCCTCACCCCGTCTTCGAGGGGTTTCCCCACGAGGGGTTCTGCGACTGGCAGTTCCGGTCCCTCCTGGAGGGGGGGCAGGCGACGATCTTCAACGACCTGCCCATCCCGTTCGATCCCATCCTGGAGGTCGTCAGCTCGTACAAGGACATGCGCTGGCAGGGGAGCCTGTGGGAGGTGCGGGCCGACGGCGGGCGGCTGTTCGTCGCGGGGTGTCACTTCGACCTGTCGGAGGCGGCGTCGGCGGCCCTGCTGGACAACATCCTGGACTACGTCAGCGGGGAGCGGTTCGACCCGGTGACGCGTGTGAGCCTGGGCGAGCTTTCCGCGGCCGCCGCGACGAAGGCGGCGGCCCAGACGGCCCCGGTCACCGACATGGGCTTCGACCCCAATGCCCCCCGGAACAGGCCGGTCGGCCCCGGGCAGGAGGGGCGGAAGGCGTGACGCTGCTGGGGCTCCGGCGTCAAGCCGACGGAATCGAGAAGGCCTCCGTCGGCGGGGTCCCGGCCAGGAGCCCATGCCCGCCGAAGGAAAACTGTACAGGAAGGAAGCCTGAGCGTATAATGAGGTGACGCAAGCGTTTGCTTTGGCCCGGTTCTTGTGTTCTCGCCCGTACTCGACGGCAGACATGGCAGCCAGGAGTGGGCCCGACACACTTCGCATAGGAAGGCATCTTGTGGCCAGCGCGAATCGGTCAACCACCTCCGCGTTCACGCTCATTGAGCTGTTGATCGTGATCATCATCGTCGCCCTCCTGGTGACCCTGCTGCTGCCGTCCCTCCAGCGGGCCAAGCTCCTGGCCGTGCTCGCCGTCTGCGGCAACGACCTCCGTTCCATCGGGGCCGGGTCGCGCGTCTACGCCAGCGAGAACAACGAATATCCGCCCCCCAGCTTCCGGCAGGCCGGCGCCGCCACCGAGCCGGGCCTCACCAGCTTCGAGGGCTCCCTGAGGGACCGCATCTACGGACCCGGGACCGTCTGGGTCGTCGATCATGGGGCAAACCTGAAGGAAGACGGGTGGACCGGGATCGGTCGGCTGGTCTGGACCAAGAACGCCGTGCCCCAGATGGGCTTCTGCCCTTCGCTGTCCGGCAACGACCGCGGCAGCGCCAGCCACGAGGGGGTGGGCATGCAGGGGACCTGGGGGGGATATCAGCGGCTGATGCTCTCGGGGTACAACGTCCGCTACCGGATCTTCGGCAGCGGCACCAGCGCCCGGGGCGCGCGGATCTCGGAGTATCCCGGCGGGTGGGCCTTCATGTTCGATCGGCTGATGGGGCTGGGGTTCTATCCGACGATGTATGAGGGCGACGACGCGCCCCCGGCCCACTGGGAGCTTGGCCTCATGAACTGGGCGCGCGTCGACGGGAGCGTCTCCGTCCACGAGTACCAGCCCGAGGTCGACGAATGGTACGAGACCGGCCCCATGGGCAGCGCCTCTTCGACCGCGCATCAGGTCCTGCCGTACCTCAAGGAGTACGTGGACCAGAACGTCCCCGACAGCGCCTACGACTGACCCCGCCCGGGGGCGCTCGGGCGGGAACCGGCGGCGGCGCGCCGGCCGGCGGATTCATGGCCATCCAAGGAAAGTGCATTCGCTGCGTGGGCATCCTGGCCGCGGCGTCGGTCGCGGCCATTGGGGAAGGAACGATCGCGGCGGAAACGACAGGATTCCCCGGCGCCCGGTTCCGGGTCGATCTGCCCGCCCACCTGGCCCGGCACGACCTGGTGTTCCTCCGCCCGCCGTTTGACCCATCTTCTACAGTTCCATTTAGCATGTATCGCTGCAGGCGGAGGTTA
>CAZNSB010000078.1:0-13635 GCA_964575155.1 uncultured Planctomycetaceae bacterium
TCTCCTCCGCCCCGGCCGCGTCCTGCGTGCCCTTCCACAGCCCGCGCCCGAGCATCAGGTAGAGGATCAGCACGCCGACGACGGGCCCGAGAATGGCCCCGGCGTGGTCCATGACGCGGTGGAAGCTGAAGGCCAGTCCGCGGGCGTCGGCCCCGACGGCGTCGGCGATGAGGGCGTCGCGCGGTGCGGTGCGAATGCCCTTGCCGACGCGGTCGGCGACGCGCAGGGCGACGACGTGCCAGGCCGCTGCCGCCAGCGCCACCGCCGGGCGGGCCACCGTCGAGATGCCGTACCCGATCGCCACGAGCGCCTTGCGCTTGCCCAGGCGGTCGCTGATCCGCCCGGAGAGGAGCTTCAGCAGGCTGGCGGTCGTCTCGCTCAGCCCGCCCAGCAGCCCAACGTAGATGGCGGCCTGGTCCACGCCGCCGACCAGCCCGCTGAGGTACATCCCCAGCAGGGGGTAGATCATCTCGCTGGAGAAGTCGGTGAACAGGCTCACCAGCCCCATCATCAGGACGTTCCCGCGGATCGCCTCCCGCCAGGAGTACCGCTTGCCCGTGGCCGCAGTCCCGTCCGGTGAATCCATCGCAGTCCTTTCCGAGCCGATCGTCGGCACGCGCCAGAAGACCCGGACCCCTGACAGCGGGGAACGTTATGTCCCGGGCCGGGGAAAGTCAACAACCCGGCCCGGAAGCGGGCAGGTCCTCTCCCGCGGCGTTCCAGCTCGCCGACGCGGGCCGCTGAGATCCCCGCCCGGGGGTCGGCAGGGACCACGCGGGTTTGGCTTGGGCGGGAATTTCCCGTATAACTCTCCGTTGCGAATGGTCGCTTGAAGGGAACCGCCATGAGAACGCTGCTTCGCGCCAGGGCCGCTGCGGCGGCCTTGCTCGCCGCGGTGGCGACGGTTGCCGGCGCCGCCGTCGCTCGCCGGGCCCAGCCGCCTACGCCCCTCTTCGGCGCCGCCCCGCCCAGGCTCAAGGCCTCGGCAAACCAGTGGGTCGTGTCCAACGGCAGGGTCCAGAGGACGATCGTCTACGACGCCGCCAAGAAGGGCTTCTACACCGTCTCGCTGAGGGACCTGGCCGACAAGACCGAGCTGCTCTCGGCCCCGGGCAGCGCCGGGGTCTTCGGATTCGGCAAGGGCGCCAAGCCCGACCGCCTTATCGACCTGGGCAGGGACTTCAAGCCGGCCAGCCCACCCCATCAGTGGGAGCCCAACCCCGCCGTCAAGGGCGGCGGGGCCTGGACGCTGACGCTCTTCGCCGAGGGCACAGGCCCCAACAAGGGATTCAACGTACGCATCCACTACGACGTCTATCCCGGCACCGAGCCGTGGATGACCAAGTGGTACACCGTCGTCAACAAGACCGGCTCGGAGATGCCCTGGCAGTCGCTTCTCTACGACGCCCTGCCCCTGGCCGGGGGCAAGAAGCAGGCCTTTCGCTGGCCGAAGTTCTCTTCGCTGTGCCTGGTCCATGACGGCCAGCGGCCCGGGGGCGTGGGCGCGGCCGTCGGCAACTACAACTTCCTGACGCAGCTCTCCAAGCAGGGCGTCCTCGAGGCCGGGCTCAACCCGCAGGTGTACCTGGACCACTACCTCAAGGGCCGCGGCGGGCGGACGACCAAGTCCATTCTCGTGGTGTACCGCGGCCCGCCGGAGGCGGGCACGTGGACGCACCAGCTCTTCCTGATCCATCGGTGGATCGCCATGCCCCACCCCCGCCACACCCGGCAGATGTACTCCACCTATCGCGGGATCGGCGGGATCAGCCCCAACGCCGGGCACATCGCCCGGATCGCCCCCAAGGCCAGGCGGTGCGGCTTTGCCGGCGTCTTCTCCTGCACCCTCTTCCACAGGCATTTCGACCGCCCGAGGAGCGGCGTCAAGCTCGACGGCGAGAAGATGAAGGCCCGGCTGGCCGACTACGTCAGGCAGGCGGAGATCTGCAAGGCCCACGGCCTGTTCCTGGGGCTGCACACCTACGGATACCAGTCGTACGCCCTCTGCTGCGGCGACCAGGTGGACGCCGCCGCCCGCCGCGTCGGCGAAATCCTCAGCAGCACCGACTGCAAGTACCTCTGGTACGAGGACCCCGGCCGACCGTTCTCCTGCATCGGCAAGTTCCGCGGCGCCGCCCAGGTCGGCTGCGCCGATTCGGCAAGCCACGGCCTCAGCGACAAGGACCACAAGCTGGAGTGGCGTGAGGGGTGGGCCCGGCTGGCGGATCGGCTGCGAAAGGCCTCCGCCGGCGTCGTCCTCCACCGCTCCTGGACCTGGTGCGCGGAGCTGCTCAACGAGTCCGAGATGACCTCCATCACCGACATCGGCGACAACCACGGCCGGAAGTCCATGGACCGCTGGAGGGACTTCCTCATCCGCCGCGCCCTCATCTGGCCCCTGCTGACCAACATGCCCGGCGCCGGCGGAACCACCGACGGCTCGGAGTACGAGCTGGCCAACAGCGCCTTCATCGCACCCATGATGCTCGGCGGCAGGGGGCTGGCGAGGATCTCCGACCCCCAGGCCGACCTGGTCAAGAAGTGGCTCGCCTGGAACTGGGCCAACCGGGAGCTGATCCAGTACAGCCAGCCCCTGGCCGGCACCTGCGGGGGAAAGCCCTTCCCGACCTTCCCCGCGCCCGCCGGGGCCGGAGGCGTCAGCGGGCTCATGCACCTGGGGCCGGTCCACAACGGCTCGGCCGGCTTCGTGGGGCTGTGGAACACCGATGACGGGCAGGCCCGCAAGGTCACCGTGGACATCGCCCCGCAGACGTACTTCCTGGCCGTCGACGCCAGGAAGCTCAAGATCGTCGGCCTGCGGGAGGGGCGGACGTACCCGTTCGAGGTCGCCGGCGGCGCAGTCCGGGTCGCGGAGTTCGAGATCCCCGCGGCGAAGTGGGAGATCCTCGACCTGCGCGTCGAGTAGGGCGCCGCCGCATCAGGATTCTCCCGGTTTCTGCTTGCAGGCCGTCGGCGTGCGCGGCATGATACCGGCGCCGAAGCTTCGGCAGGGAAGGGCAAAACCATGTCGCTTGCGGGACATCAGTCGCCGGGAGGATTGGCGGAGCTGGCCAGACTGGAGAGGGAGCTTCTGGGGCGGATCGACGCGGCGAGCGAGACGCTCAAGCGCGCCGACTGCCTCGACGAGGAGCAGCGCGCCGAGATCCACGCCATCCTGGCCGCCATCAGACACGACAGCGAGTTCCACGCCGGCGTCGTGGGGTCGCTGCCGCCGGAGACGCACCATGCCTGAACGAGCAATCCTGCGAGAGCATTTCACCGAGATGTACCAGGCCGCCCGCGCCGCCGCCGGACGCTACGAGAGCCTCGCCCAGGCCGCCAACGACGAGGCCGCGAAGAAGCAGCTCGAGCGGATCGCCCGCGACGAGGCCCGGCACGTCGGGCTGACCGAGCGGCTGCTGGAAATCGTCAACGAGTAACCTCCCATGCAGAACTACCAGGTGGGCGTCATAGGCGCGGGCAACATGGCCGAGGCCCTGCTCCGGGGGGCGCTGTCGGCCAACGTGATCGACCACAACACCGTGGTGGCCTCCGACCCGGTGTTCAAGCGGCGGCAGTTCTTCACCCGCGAGCTGGGGGTCACCTCGGTGGAGGACAACAACGTTCCCGGGCGCTGCGTCCGGGTGCTGCTGGCGGTCAAGCCGCAGGTCATGGCCGAGGTCCTGGAAGGGATCGCCGAGGCCGTCCGCCCCGACGCCACCGTCGTCAGCATCGCCGCCGGCGTCCGGACGGAGTTCATCTCCCGGAAGCTCGCCGGAAAGGGCCGCATCGTCCGCGTCATGCCCAACACCCCCATGCTCGTCGGCGCCGGCATCAGCGCCCTGGCCAAGGGTCCTAGCGCCGACGACGCCGACCTCGCCTGGGCCGAGAAGCTCCTCGCCGCCTGCGGGAAGACCGTCCGCGTGGAAGAGCCCCTCATCGACGTGGTCACCGCCGTCAGCGGCTCCGGGCCGGCCTACTTCTTCTACCTCATCGAGGCCATGGTCGCCGCCGGCGTCGCCGAGGGCCTCGACGCCGACGTCGCCGCCGAGCTGGCCGTCCAGACCTGCGTCGGCGCCGGCAAGCTGCTGGTCTCGACCGGCGAGCCCCCCCAGGTCCTTCGCGCCAAGGTCACCTCCCCCGGCGGCACCACCCAGGCCGCCATCGAGGCCCTCGACGCCGCCGGCGTCGCCCAGGCCCTCCTCTTCGCCGTCCGCCGCGCCGCCGAACGCTCCCGAGAGCTGGGGAAGTAGAGCGCCCGCCACAGAGGCACAGAGGACACAGAGGTCAGAACGTTTCTTTCCCGGGCCTCGGCAGCGCGCTTGCCCTGCCGTCCCGTAGGGACGTTTGACAATAGCCCAGCCATTCATGGCTGGGTGTCGGGGGGCGGAGGAGAGCCAGTCCCGGAGGGACGGCTGAATCAGCCGAAGACGTACCGCCTGTCGTATTCCATCCCGTGTTTTTCCAGGAACGCGATGAATTCCTCCTCGAACGTCCGGCCTCGGTGGTTCTCCTCCTGGGCGGCGATGTAGTCGGCCGTCTGGCCGATGGCGGAGACGCCGATGCTGAACGCGCCGTAGCCCTGCTGCCATTCGAACCGCGTGCCGGACGCGAAGGTCTCGTTGATCCACTTGGAGCAGCCGCCTTTGATGAGTTGAATTGCCTTGGCGACGGTGATGGTCGAGGGCACGGACAGCAGGATGTGGGCGTGGTTGTCGGTGCCGCCGACGGCGAGGGCCTTCATGTTGTTCCGGCGCGCGATCCCGCCGAGGTATGGCCACAAGCGTTCCCGCACTTGGGGGGTGATGAGCTTCCGGCGGTCCTTCGTGCTGAAGACGCAATGGAAGTAGGCGGCGACATACGAGTGCCCCATGACGAGTCCCCTTCTTCAGCCGTGCCTACGGCACTGGTTTTCCGTCTTGCCCGTTACCCAGCGATGAATCGCTGGGCTATTGTCGCATCGACCCTCCGGGTCGAACAAGACATTCGACCGTCCCCACGGGACCTATTTTCCATTGTGTCCGTTTACCCCTGTGTCCGCCGCTCCCGGGCCTGCAAAGGGGCGCTGCGCCAAACCAGGGATGACTCGGGCATGCGAGGGGAAAGGTGGGTCTTCGTCCCGATGCGGGGCATCGGGACTCGACCCACGCTACGGGGTCATTTCGCGAGGAAGTCGGCGAAGGCGCCGCCGAAGAGTCGGCGGGCGTCGCGGCGGACTTCCTGTTCGGTGGGCCGCCATCCGGCTTCGAAGAGGTCGGCGTACTTCTCGGCGAGGACGTCGGCGACGATCTTGCGGACGTGTGACCACTTGTAGATGAGCTGGTCCAGCACGCGGGCGTCGGAGTGCTGCGCGGTGAAGGTCGCCCCGATCAGCTCCAGCCTCTGGCGGGTGATCTCCGCGATGATGCTGGGCTCGTTGCAGAACCACCAGCAGCCGAACACGTGGAGGTTCCCGAACTTCCGGGCGAGCACGCACAGCTCGTGCTGGTTGACCCGGCTGAGCATGGTGACGAGGAACTTCGCGTCGGGGTATCTCTGGCAGAGGTGCATGACGGCGGCGGGGTCGGCGACGCCGACGCCGTCGCCCCCGTCGCCGAGGGCGGGGTTGACGCCCTTGCGGACGCCGATCATCATGGCAAAGGGCAGGCCGGCGTCCGCGGCGGCGGGCAGGACGGCCTTGTCGATGAGCTGCGTGCGGAGGGAGCCGTCGGGGTAGGCGAACTCCGGGCCGAGCGAGGCGGCCAAGTACACCGGGCGGATCTTCCGCGACCACTCGACCAGGAACCGCCGCGTCTCGTCGAAGCCCTTCGCGTCCGGGTCGGGCCGGACGTCGTAGCCCTGGGCGGCCATGGCCCTGGCGGCCTCCGGCCAGGCCAGAAGCAGCGGGTCGATCCGCAGGGCGGTCTTGAGGCAGTCCGGGCAGGGGAGGTCCTGGTTGAGCAGCTCGACCTCGGCGGGCAGGAAGGGGTTGTTGGTCATCACCGCCCAGTCGATGTTGGCCATCCGGAAGACCCGGGCGAGGTGCTCCTCGACGTCCTGGGCGGCGAACCACTTCCGGATGCCGGCCAGGTCGCGGCCGGCCACGTCCAGCCCGAGCTTGTTGAAGGTGGTGACGGCGCCGCGGGCGGCCTCGGAGAGGGCGCCGCGGGCGAGGAACACGTGCTCCCAGACGAGGTCGGCCTGGGCGTTCTTTGGCAGGGCCCGGAACTTTTCGCAGGTCAGCTCGCGGGGCGCGACGGTGAACAGCTCGGCGAGGAGGTAGTGGTAGGTGAGGATCTCGTCGGCGCCCCACAGCAGCAGCTTTCCGTGGGAGGGCGGGAAGAGGTGGGTGTGGATGTCGGTGACGACGGTTTCGGCGACGGCCCGGCGCGCGGCGGCGGTCAGCGCGGCGGCGTCCTGCAACATGTTCGATCTGCTCCTTTCCGTTCGTCTGCCGCACCTTGTTAGCGGAGATTTCGGCCCCGGTCAACAGCCAAGCCCCCGGCGGGGGCGGGTTGGGTTATAATGTCCTGCGAATGCGGACGGAGCCTTCCGGCCTGGACGGCGGGGGGCGGGAGCGAGGATGGGCAAGCTGGTCGTCATCGCGGCTTTTTCTGTGACGTGTGCGGCCCTGCTGCTGGGGGGAGAGGCCAAGAGCGGGTCGCCCGCCAGCCGACCGGCCAGCCGGCCGGCCCGGCCAGCCGTCCCCATCCGGCGGCTGAAACAGCTTATCGGCCAACTGGCCAGCGAGCAGTACGGCCTGCGGCGCTCGGCGCGGAAGGAGCTGACCCGCGCGGTGGAGCTTCCGGGCGTGGCCGAGGTCCTCCGGGCCTACTTGACCACCGCCGAGGACACCGAGGTCAGGACCTTCCTGAAAGGCGTTCTGGGCGGATACGACCAGCCCCTCGTCATGCTGTGGTATCGCGGCGGGAACAAGGACTTTCCCTACGTCGCCCCGGCCGCCTGGCTGTTCATCGAGGCTGACGGGCGCTTCGTCTACGACGCCAGGAGCTTCCTGTTCACCCCCAAGCCCAGGCTGCCCGGGCTGTATCGACAGGGGAGGCTGCCGGGCGAGAGGCTGCTGGCGCTGAAAGAGAAGGTCGCCGCCAGCGGTCTCGCCCGGGGCCCGAGCGGCGGGGCGGTCTCCGGCCGGAGCGCCGACGAGCTGCTGATGAGCTTCTACCTGCGTTCGGGCCAGTTGCGGAGGACGTTCATCACCCGCTTCCACGTCGGGCGGATTCGCCCCGGCAAGAAGCCCCCCGCCGGGATGACCAGGGAGGAGAAGCTGGCGGCCTCCCTCCGGGACGTCGTGGCGGCGTGCCCGCACGCCCCCTACGAGGGGCCGATGGCGGTGCACACCATCTACAATCCCCCGGCGATTCGGGGCAAGCCACGGCAGCACATTCAGAAGCTGCCGGACTGGCCCGTCGCCGGCGTCAACATCCGCCACACCGCCGCCCGCCAGGAGGGCATCCGGGTGGACGGAAAACAGCTCCAACGCGTCCGCGCCGCCCTGGCCAAGACCAGCCTCTACAAGTACAGCCGCTACGGCGCCCTCCAGGTGCTGCTTGCCCCCTACGTCGAGGACGCCGTCAGGCTTTACTACGGGCCGGCCCGGTAACCGCCGCCGCCCCGGGCGGGGCCCCGGCGGGCGGGCGCAAAACAGAAGACGACCCCGTCTCCGGGCCGTCCCTTGGAGTGCGGCGACGCGGTGGCTCAGGCTTGATACTCAAGCACCTTGTCGATCTGGGGGGGGATGAAGTTGCTCACGCTGGCCAGGTAACCCCGCACGGCCTCTTCCAGTTTCTGCTTGGCCTGCTGCTCCGTGTGGCCGGTGGAGACACATCCCGGCAGCGAGGGGCAAGTGGCCGTGAACCCCCCGTGCTCGTTGCGCCGGATTCGCACGCACAATCTCATCTCGTGCCTCCTTTCATCCTTGCGGTCCTACTTGACCTTCCCCCCGGCCCGAAAAACCGATGGCTTCCGTTATTCCATCATTCTAGGCCGGTGGGCGTTCCCACGCGTATGTCTGTCGCAAATTCAGCGCGTTCTCGGTGAGGCCTTCGGCTTGCGCTGGCGCCTGCGTTCTTCGCGGACGTCGGCCGAACAGGCATCCTCGGCCGAACAAGCATCCTGGTCCGCCCAACTGCCGAGCCCGGGCGCAAACCCTCCACGAACCGCTAAACACTTACAATCCAGAACGTTACGCCTTCCCTCACCGCCGCCCCACCTCACCAAGGCTCCTTCCGGCGACGGCGTCCGGAAAACCGGACCACAAAACCCTAACACCCGAAATGACCAAATCATTCTACAGATGCCGCGAACCTGCTGCAAGAAAAAATCGCGCTTTTGTTTCCTGCCGCGCCCGCGCCTAGAATGTCCCGCGGAAGTGGAGCCCCTGCCTTATGGTGGACCGTGCAGGCAGGAGCCTGCCAGATCGTTCCATGGCGCCGTCCGAGAAAAAAAGAGTCCTGTTCCTGTGCACCGGAAACTCCTGTCGGAGCCAGATGGCCGAGGCCTGGGCGCGTTCGTTTATCGGCTACTTCGAAACCGGCAGACCGTCTCCTGAAACGGGCGCGGTTGCCGCACCCGATGGCATCCATCGTGGGCCGGGAGCCTCGCGAACCGGCCAGCCGCGTCCCGACGCATCGGGAGTTCGCGAGCTGAGGTGGGTGCCCACCGCATCAGGACAACCCATCCCGCAGCCGGAGGGCGTGGTCGTGAAAGACTCTCAAGACACAAGAAGCGAACGTTAGTACCGAAGTCAAACAAGGTCGAGCCGACACCCCGCCGGCCGACGTGCCGGTAGAGGCGGCTTGGACTACTCCAGCCCCAGCAGCTTCACGGCGTTCTCGCGGGCGATCTTGTTGAAGACGGTCTGGCTGATGCGCCCGCTGTCTCTCAGCTCCCTCAGCATATCCGCCAGCGGGGCGGGCGTGTCCGGCGTGCAGATGTCCGTCCCGAACAGAAGCCTGTCCTGGAATTCGTCGAGAAAACCCGCCGCGTATCCCCTGTCCCGGGCGAGGGCGTTGTGCCCGCTGCCGGCCGAAAGGTCGCCGTACAGGTTCGGGTACCGCCGCATGAGCCTGGGCACGGCCCCCTCGGCCTCGACGGGGTAGTCGGGGTATCCCGCTCGATCCTCCGGCGCGCGCAGCCGGGCGATCTCAGCCCAGAAAGGCTGCGAGTGGCCGAGGAACTTCAGCTCGCCGAAGCGCCGCAGGCACTCCTCCAGTTGCCCCAGCCCGGGATCGTCGTACAGGCCGTAGGTCCCGCCCACCCGCGCGGCCACGTGGAACGTCAGCGGCAGCCGGACGTCCTCGGCGTGCCGGAAGAGGTTCTGCACCAGCGGGTCCAGGAAGGGCAGGTTGGCCGTCACCTCGCCGATGCCCTTGCAGCCCCGCTGGCGATAGTGGGCGAGGATCTTCCCCAGCGGGGCGTCCGGGGAGTTGGTCATCGCCCGGGGGTCGACGTTGCAGAAGGGGATGAACCGCCCGTCGTGCTGCCGGGCAAGCTCCAGAACCTCCTCGTTGGCCTGGGGCACGTAGCTGCACTCGGGGCTGACGGCGGGCAGCACGCATGCCCGCTCGATGCCGATGGCGTCGAACCGCTCCAGGAGCTGCCGGGGGGTGGCGTAGGTCTTCCCGTTCCCGCGGGGCGGCCCGGGGATGCCGCGCGTGTGGACGTGGATGTCGATGAACACGGCTGCCGCTCCTCTTGCTCGGCGGGGTCAGGACGTCTCGGCCCTGGCGTCGGCGACGGCCCGGACGAACTTCCCGGCCAGGTCCGCGATGGTCGCCAGGTCCCCGCGGCGGACGGCGTCCTTCGGCACCAGCGCCGAGCCCACCCCCAGCGTCACCGCCCCGGCGCGGATGAAGTCGCCGGCGTTCTCCAGGTTCACCCCGCCGGTGGGGCTGAGCTTGAGGTGCGGCATGGGGGCGCGGACGTCCTTGAAGAACCCCGGACCCAGCCGGGTGGCGGGGAAGACCTTCACGATGTCCGCCCCGGCGGCGGTGGCGGCGAGGATCTCCGTGGGGCTGAAGGCGCCGGGCACGGCCGGGACGCCCGCGGCGTGGGCGGCGGCGATCACCTGCGGGTCGAAGATCGGCGAGACCACGTACTGCGCCCCGGCGGCCAGGGCCTTCTCGGCCGCTGCGGCGTTCAGCACGCTGCCCACGCCGATCAGCGCCTCGGCGCCGATCTCCCGGCGGCAGCGCTCGATGACCTCCAGGGCGTTCGGCGTGGTCATGGTGATCTCGATGCAGTCCACCCCGCCGGCCAGCAGGGACCGCCCGACCTCGAGCAACTGCTCGCTGCTGTCGGCGCGGACGACGGCGATGATCCCCTTCTCACAGAGACGTCGGACGGCTGCGTCGCGGTCGGGCATCTTGTCTGACTTTTCCCGTTTCACGAGCGCCAGGGATTACGTCGAATTTCACGTGTGAATGCAAGGATTACTTTCCCGGGCGGGCCGATGCTTGCCCTTGGCGTGCAGCGGCGCGGCATTCGGCGGCGCCGCGGCGTCCGCCCCCTTTCGGCCGGCGCTTCGGACGCTCGCCGGTCACCGGGTGCCCAGCTTGGCCTCGATGATCCCCAGTTGCTTGTTGGCCTGGTCGGCGTGCGGGCTCCTGGGGTATTTCTTGATGACGTCGCGGTACATGGCGGCGGCTTTTTTCAGCAGGCCGGCGTTGCAGTAGGCGTTGGCCTTGGCGAGTTCCTGATGGGCCTTCCGCCCGGCCCGCAGCCCCTCCAGCCGCTGCTTCCACCTCGCGTCGGCGTTGAGCGTCTCCAGCAGGCCGGAGGTCTCCTGCCCCGTCGGCGTGGTGGCGTAGTCCTTGACGATCCTCGCCAGCAGGTCCGCCACCCGCAGGAAGTTGTCGTCGTCAAGTTCCCGGATGACCTCGAAGTCGGTCTTCGGCTCGGCCGGTTTTCCGCCGGCCGGACGCGTGGTGGTCGCCGCCGGTCTTGCCCCGCCCGCCGAGCGCCGGCGGTGGCGCTGGAGGATCGCCTTGACGATCTCGTAGGCGTCGGCGGCCTTCTCTTCGGCCAGGACCGCCGCGACGTCAGGATCGTTCTCCGCGTCCCTCAGCCGCTGCCGGGCCCTCTCCGCCGCCGGCAGCCCGGAGAAGGTGCGCGAGGCCAGCAGGTAAATCTTGATCGCCTTGCGATAATGCTTGCTCTTGAATGCCTTCTCGCCGAGTAGGACCTGCTTGTGCCCGGCGGCGTCGATCCGCTTGCCCAGGGCGCCCCATTTCTCGGCCAGCTCCCGCGTGACCAGCAGGGCCCTGGCCTTCCTGAGCTTCTGGCAGGCCGGGCCGACCCGGCCCTGCCCGAAGTACTCCTCCGCTTTGGCCAGGTGGTACAGGCAGCTCTTCTCGGCGGCCAGCTTGTCCTTCAGCTTCTGGTTTTCCTTGTTCTTGACGCCCCGGGTGATGGAGCTGCCGCTGCCGTCGGTGGTCTTCAGCCTGAACTGCCCGCTGGCCCGCGGGCAGGCCGCCACGCCGCACAGCACCGCGGCGACCGCCTTCCATCTCCAGTTTCTCATCGCCGTTCTCAGGCAAGCTCGAAAATGGATTGGGTCTTGATCAGCGTACGCTCTTCGGGGAAGGCGTGGTACGCGAACACGTGGAGCTGGCGCACCTTCGCCTCGTAGTCAATGTACGTGAACGGGGCCAGGGAGCTGCCCGCCCATTGCGGGAAAGGCACGAACAGGCCTCCATCGCTGCCCTGCTCCAGAAGCTCCCCGTGAATCTTCGCGTACAGCCGAGGGCTCGTCTGCTCCACCTGAAAGCTCGTCATGTACCGGATGCCGGCGTTGTGGTCGAACTGCTCGTCCCTCTCGCCGCGGAAGGGCAGGCTCAGGAGCTTGCCCCGGTGGGGGAGCATGGCGTCGGCCTGGGCGATGACCTCGCTGACGGCCGCCCGCCCGCGATAGAAACCGATGACGTGGCTGATGCCCGTCACCCAGATCTGCGCCTCGTACCCGCTCTTGGCGATGCGGTGGTCGTGGTAGATGTCGAAGAACTCCGGGTGCAGCGCACGGTTGTACACCATGAACCGCATCCCCGAGACGCATTGTGTCTGCCCGGTCTCCATCGGTCCGCTCTCTCCTGCGCCACGTACCATTATAACCGACTTTCCTCGTGCGGCAAGATCAGTTCCTTGTCCCGACCGAATGTGCAGGCGAATCCTCCTTGGAGGAATGGACTTGGAACGCGGAGTTCCTGCGTCTCTACCACCCTCGGACGTCAGCCGCCAGGGCGCCAAAGCCGATGGGGAACTGCCGCTCCAATAGATCGAGTTGCGCCGCCAAGCGCCGCGCCTGTCCTTCTGCCTTGCGGGTTTCCATCGGCAGAGAAGGCCGGTCGGTCCCGTATGCCTCTCGCTTCAGGTCGTTCCTGGTGTAGTCGAACGCGCCGGAGGCCAGGGCGCGAATCCACGCGGCCTCTGAGACATTTGGATGAAGGCCGCAGACATACCATGCCTCGATCGCCGGCACAGCCAGTCCGATGGCGGTCTTCACGTTGGCCCGGCTTGCGACGGGGCGGAGTCGTTCCTGTGCTTCCGCCAGAACCTTGTGCAGTTCCGCCAACCGGCACTGTCCCGATGCCTGGCGTTCTTCTTCCTGCTGAACGCGGTAAACGGGCGAGTGATTGGAGTCCACCACGACGACGAGGGCTTCGGCGTCCGTGTGGTAGTGCAGATGTCTTATCACGGCGGGCAGGATCTCACGGACCGAAGGCCACCCTCGCTTGCGCAAACGCGGGTGCGCAGCCAGCGATTCCGTTTCTTGCCCCAGCAGGGCGTCCACGAGGATACGAACGGCCGCCTCATCGGCCGAAGATTCGCTCAAGATCGCGACTTTCATGGTTCAGCGGGCACTCCCCCCAGAATCCCGCTGTACCACGCGTCGCCCAGGTGCGTGTCGCGCAGGATCTCATCGAGTTCCGGCAGGTCAGAAAGCCGCTGGAAGATGACGTTGTCCTCGGTCTTCTGGCAGATCACGATCTCTTCGGGATGATCGCGGAAGAGGTCCAGCATGTACGGCGAATGCGTCGTCGCGATGACCTGCACCGGCTCGCGCTTCTCGCCGAAGTTCTCCGGATAGCACAGCCGGTAGATCGCATCCCGCACGTCCCGAAGCAGCCGAGGGTGCATGCCGTGGTCCGGCTCTTCCAGGCACAGAATGGGTGGCGGATCGGGGAGGTAAGCCAGCGTCAGAATGGTCAACGCGAAGAGCGTTCCTTGTGAAAGATCGGCCGCTTGGATTCGACAGTTGGTCCCACGGAGCCTCAGGCTGATTGCCCGCTGCCCGGTGGCTGGTGTCTCGAAGAGGATTCGGTCGAATTCCGGAATCCATCGACCGAGTTCTTCATTTGCCGCTTCGAACCGTTCCGGGAACTCATCCCGAAGGCGGTCTAGCACGCCGGCCAGCCCGTAGCCGTCTTGAGCCAGCTCCATTTCTGGTTGAAGTGGAACGGGCGCGCATATTCTGTTGGCCTGAAGGGTGTAGATTCGGGCTCGGCCTAACCCAGCCGCCAGCCCTCTCCTGGCTTGGTCGTCGCCCTTAAACACTGGTCCGTTGGCTCCCTTCGGGGCGAGCGATGATTCGGCTGTGCACGCTCCGTTGCTGTCTGTCCACTCCGCCCTGATCCGGAC
>CAZNSB010000079.1:0-358 GCA_964575155.1 uncultured Planctomycetaceae bacterium
GCGACCACGTTTGCGTGGAGGTCGTACGCGGGCACGGTCTCCGTCACCGGCTCGGGCAGGGCGTTCGCCGCGGAGAAGTCCACGGTGTTCTCGGCGCCGCCGCGGAAAGAGGCCACCGCGTAGTAGCGTTTGCCCGCAGAGGCCGGGCTGTGCACGTACAGCCCGGTGCCCAACGGGATTGGGCTCGGCCCGGCGGTCGGCTTGGCGCCCTTGGCGGGCGGAGCGGGCGGGGCGTCGATGACGAACCGCCGGATCGGGCAGCGCCCAAGCCGGGGATGGTCCATGTGCCAGGTGTCGATCAGGCTGTTGTGGTCGCGGGCGAGCTCGCCGATCTCGTCGGAGTCGGCCATGGCCCGCC
>CAZNSB010000079.1:368-12672 GCA_964575155.1 uncultured Planctomycetaceae bacterium
ACCTCGGCCAGCAGCTTGGCGGCGGCGAGGGTCTTGGCGGTGATCGGGCGGCTGTGGGCGTAGATGCGGTAGCGGCAGGCGTCCTGGGCGGCGGCGAGGGCCTGCTTGATCCGGCCCCAGGTGACCTTCTCGTCGGTTACCAGCGGATCGATTTCGCGCCAGGTGATGAAGGTCTGCCCGGCCCGGTGGAAGACCTTCAGCCCGCTGACCTGGGGCGGGATCACGACGGCGGAGCCCTCGTAGGCGACCTCCAGGCTCGCCGTCCGCCCGTCCCAGCCCGGGAGGGACTTCACCAGCAGCTCGCACCATCCGCCGGCCGACGCCGAGACCACGCTGCGGGCGTCGAGGCAATCATACCAGGGGCCCGGGACGGACAGCGGCTTGGCCGCCGGGGCGGGGGGCTTGCCCGCCTGGAACGGCGCCGCCAGCGGGTAGACCTCGCTGCCGGCCAGCGCCTCAGCCCCCGTCGGGGCCACCTCGCCGCGCCGGACCCGCAGCCGGGCGCGGTAGACCCGCCTGCCCTTCGGCAGCGCCCGCAGGTCCACGCGGATCACCGTGCCGGAGGCCCCGGCCGCCGCCACCCGGACCGTGCCCGGGTGCTGCCCGCCGGGCCCGACCGAGAAGGTCTCGACCACCATCTCCGCCGCGGCGGTCCCGCCGGCCGACGGGGCCGCCAGCACCGCCGCCGCCCACACCGCCGTCCACCCGGGAATTGTCCTCTTGGCGATCATGCGCGTCTCACCTGCGCCGGATCACGATCCGGTGCTTTCCCTTGGTCACGTTCAGCCCCTTGAGCGTGACCAGGCCGTGGTCGTCGGCAATTGCCTGGCCGGCCTGGACCTGCTTGCCGTCGCTGAGGGTGACACTGGTCCAGGCAAACGGTTCGCCTTTGTCCGCCTTGAACTTCTGGCACTTCCGCGGGGTCAGGTCCACCGTGCAGGCATCCAGCGGGGCCGCGCCCCGTCCGTGGCGGTCGCCGCCCCAGAGATACACGGTGATCGCGTAGAGCCCCGGCTCGTCCACGATGGTCTCGCTCTCCCAGACCAGGTACCCGTTGATCTGACCGTAGGACCTGCCGGCCCGGGGGTCGCCCTCGCCAATGTTGTCGTCGAGGGAGCAGTTGCCGAAGGCCGGCAGCGACTGGTCGCGGCGGATGCTGATGATGCCGGCGCCCATGGCCGAGCCGAGGGCGCGGCTCTGTAGGCAGAAGGCCCGCTTGGTGTCGATCATCGCCCGGACGAAACGCGGGAACGGCGGCCAGCCCATCTCCCCGAAGTGCGCGCCCCACCCGGTGTGGATCTGGAAGTAGGGCAGCTCCTTGTCCGGATTGGCCAGCACCCACCGCGTGTAGTCCTGCATCACCCAGGGGTTCTCCTCGTCGCCCTTGCCCGCGTACGCCGCCGGAGGGCCCCACGCCCCCCGCGCCCAGTTCCAGCACAGGAACCCCTTCGTCACCTCCGGCATCCCCCAGCCGTGGATGTAACAGTACAGGTCCGCCCGCTTGATCTCCCACATCCCCCAGGCGCCGATGCTCCCGACGATCCGCTGCTCATCGATTTCCCATTTGCGTTGGGCCCAGCGAATCAAGGCCTCCTGGCGGTTGTGGGTGAAGGGCTTCCACGTCCCCTGCTCGATGCCCTTGAGGGTGTCGCGGGCGTCGTTGATGCCCGTCCAGTACCCGTTGGGCGGGTCGGTGCTCATGCTCATGCCGATTCCGCGCCCGCCGCCGCGGCCGCGGAGCTCCGGCCCGGGCCCCCAGGTGTGCCCGCGGGTGAAGGTCAGCGGCGCGGGATGAGTCATCGTCCTGGGGGTGAAGCCCACCACGAAGTCGTACCGCGTCGGCCGGGGGCACTGCGGCGGGACCGCCCAGTACGAGTACCACTGCTTGTGGTAGGTCCACCCGGCCCGCGATTTGGTCAGCTCCTCGTGCTGGAGCACCGGCTCGGGCGGCGCGGCCCTCTGGGCCACGGGGCCGACGCTGTTGGCCTTGGAAAGAGCCACGGTGTTCTCCACCCCGTCCAGGGCGGCGACCACGGCGTAGTAGTGATTGCCGTGCCGGCGGCAGGTATGCACGAACAGGCCCGTCCCCGGCGGGAGGGGCTTGCCGGGCTCGACGGCCAGCCGGCCGGCCACCGCCTTCGGCCGACGCTTGATGAAATCTCCCCCCGGCACCAGGCGGGTGTTGTACATCGACCCCGGCACGGCCTCGCCGACCAGCTCGGCGGCGCCGATGGTGGCAGGCGTGATAGGCTTGTCGTGGCGGTACACCCGGTAGCGGACCTCGCCAGCCCCGTCGTTGGGGATCGGGCCTTCGTAATTGATGCCCGCCAGCCGCTTGCCCAACTCGCCCCAGGTGACCTGCTCCTTCCCGCCGGCATAGACCTCGATCTCGTTGAAGGTGATGAAGACCTGCCCGCTGCGATAGAAGGCCTTGACGCCGGCGACCTGCCCGGGCGGGCGGGCGGGGGTGCCCTCGTAGGCGATCTCCAGGTAGGTGGCCTTGCGGTCGAAGGCCGGGGCCTTCTTCACCAGCAGCAGGAAGCGCTCCTTCTGCCCGGCCTGGACCCATCCGCGGACCGCCGCGGTGGCCTCGAACCATCGATAGTTCGGCGGCGCCAGGGCCAGCGCCCGGCCGGCCTCCTTCAGCGTCACCTGCTTGCCCTTGGCCGAGCGCTGGACCGGGACGATGTCGAACCCCGAGCCGTAGCGCCCACCCCGGACGAAAAACAGCCTCGCGCGAGACACCTTCGCCGCCTTCGGCAGGGCCGACAGGTCGAAGCGCATCAGCGTGCCCGCCTCGCCGTGTAGCTCGTAGAGGAGCGTGTGGGGATGCTGGATCCGCCCGGCGACGCCCCAGCGCTCAACGAGAAGCTCGGCGGGGGCCGCGGCGGCGGCCAGGAGGACCACCAGGGCCGCCCCCGCGGGCAGTCGCCTTCCGATTGTCGTGGCCAATAACGTCATCTTCGTGTTTCCTCACCTCCGCATGATGGCAATGCGGTGTTTTCCCTTGGTGACCTTCAGGGGCCCGACCGTCACGAGCCCGTGCTTGTCGGCGAGGGCGCGACCGGCCTGGACTTGCCTGCCGTCGCCGAGGGTGGTGTTGGTCCAGGCGAATCGCCCGCCCGCCTCGGCCTTGAACTTCCGGCACCTACGCGGGGTCAACTCGACGGCGCACTCCGGCAGCGGCGCCGTCTCCCAGAGCTGGATCGTGATCCCGTAGAAGCCGGGCTCGTCCACGATCGTCCCGCTGTCCCACACCAGGTAGCCGTTGACCTGCCCGTAGGCCTTGCCGGAGGCGGGGTCGCCCTCGCCGATGTTGTCGTCGAGGGAGCAGTTGCCGAAGGCGGGCAGCGACCGGTCGAGGCGGAAGCGGATGAGCCCGGCCTGGGCGGCGGCGCCGAGTGCGCGGCTGTGCAGGCAGAACGCCCTCTTGGTGTCGATCATCGCGCGGACGAACCGGGGGAAGGGGGGCCAGCCCATCTCGCCGAAGTGGTCGCCCCAGCCGGTGTGGATGGCGAAGAACGGCAGCTCCCTTTCGGGGTTCTCTCGAACGTAGCGGGTGTAGTCGTGGAGGTAGAAGGGGTTCTCTTCCTTGGGCTTCTCGGCGTAGACGTGGTGGGGCCCCCAGACGCCGTTGGTCCAATGCCAGCACTGAAAGCCCTTGCTGATCTCGGGCATGCCCCACCCGTGAACGTACGCGTACAGGTCGCCCCGCCGCACCTCCCACATGCCCCAGGAGCCCATGCAGACGCTGATCCGCCGGGCGTCGATCGCCCACCTGCCCTTCATCCACTCGATCAGGGCCTCCTGGCGACGCTGGGTGAAGGGCTGCCAGGTGCCCTGCTCGACGCCCTTGAGCGTGTACTCGGCGTCGCTGACGCCGGTCCAGACGCCGTGGTAGTCCCCGTCGCAGGTGTGGGCCATGACGACCCCCCGCCGGCGGGCCGGGCCCGGCATCTCCGGGCCGTGGTGCGTGAAGTGCCCGCGCGTCACCAGCAGCGGCGCCGGGCGCTCCATCGCCTCCGGGCAAAAGCCCACCGCCAGGTCGTACCGCAGCGGGCGCGGCGCCAGGGGCTGGACGGCCCACCAGGAGTACGACTGGTGGTGATAGGCACCGCCGCCGTGGCGGAACGTCGTGACCTGGTCGCTTTGCAGCACCGGCTCCGGCGTCGCCGGCCGCTGGGCGATCGGGCCGATGGCGTTGGCGGGGGAGATCTGCACCGTGTTCTCCACGCCGTTGAGGGCGCTGACCACGGCGTAGTGGTAGTTCCCGCGTCGCGCGACGGTGTGCACGTACAGCCCCGTGCCGTGCGCCAGAGGTTTCCCCGGATCGACCGCCAGCCTCAGCGCCACGGCCTTGGGCCGGCGCGAGGCAAAGTCGCCCTTCGGCGCCAGCCGGGTGTTGTACGCCGAGCCCGGCGCCACCTCGCCCAGCAGCCGGGCCGCGCCGATGGTCGCAGCAGTGATGGGCTTGTTGTGCGCGTACACGCGATACCGCAGCTCGCCCTTCTCGTCGCGGGGGATCATCCCCTCCAGGTCCGCTCCGCGAAAGCGCCCGCCCAGGTCGCCCCAGGTGATCTTCTCCTTGGCGCCCGCGTAGTCCTCGACTTCCTTGAAGGTGATGAACACCTGCCCGCTGCGATAGAAGGCCTTCACGCCGGCGACCTGCTTCGGGGGGGACTTGACCCGCCCCTCGCAGGCGATCTCGAGGTAGGTCTTCTCGCGGTGGAAGCGGGGCGGCTCCAGCGCCCAGCGGAGCCCCTCGGCGCTGCCGGCCTGGCTAACGATGGACCACACCCGCCCGGGCCTGCGAACCCACAGCAGGCCCTCCGCCTGCTGCGCCTTCACCCACCCTCGGACCGCCTCGGTGGCGTCGAACCAGCGATGATACGGCGGCGCCAGGGCCAGGGCCCGGCCGGTCTCTTTCAGCGTGACCGGCTTGCCGTCTCGGCCCTCGCGCCGGGCCGGCACGATGTCGAAGCCCGAGCGGTGCCGCTGCCCGCCGGCAAAGAACAGCCTGGCGCGGTAGACCTTCGCGGGCTCCCGTCCGCCCGCCTTGCCCAGGCGCCCAGCCAGCGCGGACAGGTCGAAGCGCATCAGCCTGCCGGCGTCGCCGTGCAGCTCGTACACCAGCGTGCGGGGGTGCTGCACGGCCCCGGCTGCGCCCCAGCGCTCGACGACCATGCCCGCACCGGCCGCGCCGGCGGCCAGGGCCGCCGCCGCCGCAGCGAGCATCACCGTTCTCGCCTTCATGCCGAAAGCCTCCCGTGGCCGACGAACCGGGCCCTCAGCCCGCTCACTTCGCGCGCGTGATCTTCAACAGGGTCCCCCCGCGGGGGATGACGACCTGCTTGACTGTCAAGGCGCCGTGCTTGCTGACGGTCACCGTGCCGTTCTGCGGCTTGGGCGTCTTGTCGCGCCTCGACGGCACGGGCCTGGTTTCCCACTTGAGCCTCTCGCCGGGGGCGACCTTGAACTTCTGGAGCCGCCGCGGCGTGACGTCGGCCTTGCCTCCGCCGTGGAGGAAGACCTCGAAGCTGTCAGGCGTATCCTTGACGTCCTTCCACTGGTGGTTGAAGTTGGTGTTGCCGGACTGGAGGCTCATCCCGCTGGAGGCGGAGTTGGCGAAGGCGATCACCGGCGTGGCGTTGGTGATGTCCAGCCCCCGCCACAGGCCGGTGTACCAGTTCGGGGGGATGAGCTTGCAGTTCCACCCATGGCCGCCGATGACCGGCTGTCCGGCGGCCATCATGGCGTCGTAGAAGGGTCCGAACCCGCTGCCGTAGAAGCGTTTCCCGCCCCAGCTCGTTCCGGCGCAGGTGAACAGGGGGATGGGCACCTCCGGCCGCTCCAGCGCGAGCTGATCCAGCATGGCCCATCCCCAGTTGCCCCGTCCCTTCTCGTCCTTGATCGTCGCGCTCTTGGGGCCCCAGGCCGAGGCGAAGGCGGGCGCCTCGTTGGGGTTGAGGACGCGGCCCTGGACCTTCCCCCCCCCGCCGAAGCCCTGGATCATCACATACGCGAACACCTCGCGGTAGTTCAGCGCCAGGCAGGCCGCCCCGTCCGAGCCGGGCAGGATGATCCGGGCCGGGTCGATCGGGAACCTCCCCTTGGCCCACTCCAGGAAGGCCACGATCCGCTTCTGCGTGTGGTTGCTCACCACGCCGTCCCTCAAGCTCCTCAGGGAGCCCCAGGCGTCGTTGAACCCGTACCAGCCGCTGAAGGGATAGTCGTGCGGGGCGATCTGGATGCTGTGGAGCATGTACTTCTTGCGGGGCTTGGCGTAGCTGAAGTTTCCGGAGTGGAAGTACAGCTCCGCCGGAATCTTCCGGCCCTTCTTCGCCGCCGTCGGAGCCAGCACAGACCAGTTGAAGTACATGCTCTCGCGCGGCGCCAGCGGCGGGGCGCACCACTGCACGTACACCTGCCTCCGGCCGGGGTAGTCGAAGTACGGGCCCCACAGCCCCTCGCCCTGGTGCACCGGCTCGCCGAGGCCGACGGTCTCTTCCACCGGCTTGGCCAGGGCGTTGGCCGGCGAGAAGTCCGTCGTGTTCTCCGCGCCCCCGTTGCAGGAGACCACGGCGTAATAGGTCTTGCCCTTGGCCTGGGAGCTGTGCACGTACAGCCCCGTGCCCGCCGGCAGGGGTTTGGCCTTCTCGTCGATGACGAACCGCCGGAGCGGGTAGCGGTCCATCCGCGGGTGGTTCATGCCCCAGGTGTACATGACGTGGTTGTGGCGGGCGCAGAGCTCGCCCATCTTGTCGGGCTCGACCATGGCCTGGCAGATGAGGTACTCCATGTTCCGCCCGTTGCCGTTGTACCCGCTCAGCGGCCCCACCCGGGCGATGGGCCTGGCCTGGGCGATGCTCTTGGGGTCGATCGGCCTGTTGTGAGCGTAAATGCGGTACGTGAACGCCTCCTTGGCGGCGAGCTTCTTGCGGACCCCGCCCCAGGTGGCTTTTTCCGTCGTGATCAGCGGGTTGACCTCCTTCCACGTGATGAAGGTCTGCCCGGCCCGGTGGAAGACGATCAGCCCGCTGACCTGCGTGGGCACCTGCCTGGCCTTGCCCTCATGCGCCACCTCCAGGCGCGTGGATTCCTTGACCCACCCCGGCAGCGACTTCACGAAGAGCTGGCACTTCCCGCCGGCGCAGCGGCCGACCACCGCCGCCGCGTCGAAGCTGTCGCAGGCCAGCGGGGCGATCGGGAGCGGCTTGCCCGCCGGCTGGGGCCTGCCGCCAGCCTGGAACGGCGCCTTCAGCGCGTACACCTCGTTCGCCGCCAGCGCCTCCGGGCCGGTCGGGGCCACCGCCTCCCGGTCCACCAACAGCCGGGCGCGGTAAACCCTCGCCCCCTTCGGCAGCGTGGCCAGGTCCACCTCGATCACGCCCGCCCCCGCCGGACAGTCGAGGACCTTCGCCGGCCAGGTGCGGACGACCATCCCGCCGGCCGCTACGCCGGGCGCAAACCACACACTCAGAACCAACCCGATACATCCCAAGCGTGACCTGAGAAAGCTGCTCATCCCGGTGACTCCTTGCCGGAAAGGAACGGCGACAGTCATGGCAGAACTCTGGTCGGAAGGCCCGGCCGATCATCCTTGAAAGGAAACCGCAGGGCCGGCCCGACGGCCGGAACCCTATCACGTAACCCACTAGAGGGGACAGTGTTCCGATAATATCGGAAATACGCCCCTCTGCCCGCCCCCCCCGAGGCGGTCACCTCGACGGGCGGACCTCGACGTTATCCAGCACGGTGCGATTCTCGGCGTACAGGCCGGCGGTGCCGGCCTGGAGGTCCGCATCGCGGACCGGCTCTGCGAAGACCTCCCGGCCGTTGATCCACGCCCGCAGGACTCGGCCGGTGGCCTGGAGCTTCATGCGGTCCATGCGCCATTGGTGCAGGCCGCGCTCCTCGGCGTGCAGCTTGGACGTCTTGTGCCAGCCGGGGCACATGCGGTTGGCCTGCCAGTCGAACGGCGCCAGGGCCGGCGGCTTGTCGGTCTCGGCCAGAACCGTGTCCTTGCCGCCGACGCGCTTGATCAGCCTCACCTGCCCGCCGTCGTCCGTCCGCCGGATGACGAGCCGATAATGGTTGTCTTTGCCGCTGGCCCGTATCACCAGGCCGTGAGCGATCGACCGGCCCTTGCCGATCTCGAACGCCCGCCCGCGGCGCGGCGTGAGGAACACGTCGGCCTGGATGCTGCAATCGGTCCAGTCCGTCCCGTGGTCCCACAGCAGCATCGACCTGCACGACGGGTTGTGCTGCCAGAGGGAGTTCAGCAGGCTGTGTCCGCGCCCGGGCGGGCACCACCGCCCTGGCCCCTCCGACAGGTCCACCGTGCTCCACCCGCGGAGCAGCGCCCCGCCGTGGTTGAAGCCGTCCACGAACGCCTCGCCGACCGTGACCGCCGCTGAGCCCTTGATCCCCGCCGCGGCGGCGACGACGACGTACTCGCCGGGCTTCTCGGCCCGCAGCCGCCCGTCGGGGCCGATCTTCGCGGCCTCGCAGGTCCACTGGACGGGCGCCTGCATGGGCTCACCGAGCGCGTTGAGGACGACGGCCGTGAAGCGTGCGCCCATCCCCGCCGGCACCGTCACCCGCCGCGGCATCACGCGGATCTCCACGGCGGTCTTGGCGGCCTTGGCCTCGTCCACCCGCGTGAAGGTCAGGTCGGCGATGTGGAGGCGCTTCTCGGCGAGGGCGGGCATGACCCCGCGGGCGTAGTAGTCGCCGAAGGCGTTCAGCCTCACACGAAGCTTCCCCGCCGACAGCCTCGCGTACCAGCGCTGCGGGGCGTACGCGGTGGTGTCCACGAACTTTGTGGCCATTGCCCGCCCGTACTTGCCGCCCAGCCCCAGGCGCATCAGCGGCCAGGCGGCGCCGTAGGCGCCCTTGGCACGGACGGCGATGACGTACGGGCCGGGCTCGGCGACCTGCACGATCGTGTCCCAGACGCCCCCGAACGACCCGCCCTTGAAGCTGACGCTGCCGTCAGGGTTGCACCGGCCGACGTAGGTGAACTGCCCCAGCGTGAATTTCGTGGACGGCGCCTTGACCGGCGGAAACAGCACCGGGTTGCGACAGGCCTTGACGTACTCGGCGAAGCTCAGCGCGCCGACCTTGACGGCGTTGGGCTTGGGGGGGGCGCCCCTGGCGGGCGTGATCGTCAGTTTGTTGCCGAACGGGTCGCGGTCCACGAAGAACCCCGGCACCGTCAGCAGCCCGCGCTCGTCGGGGCCGATCACGCCGCCCTGGAGCAGCGATCCCGAGGCCGTCTTGCGGTTGGTCCAGAGGTACTTGCGGCCCTTGGCGACCTTGAACTGCTGCAGCCGCCAGAGGGTGATGTCGGTCTGCCCGTACCGGGCCGTGGTGGGCGGGACGGACTGCCCGTTGAGGCTCCGCCCCCGGTCGCCGATGCGGATGGCGACCTCGAACCTTTCCGGCTGATCGACCGTTTCCAGCGGCAGCTTGGGCTCCGGGGGCGGCTTCTGGCCGCGCTTGACGCGCGGGGCCTTGAACGGCATCCGCTCGGTGTGCCAGTCAAGGTACCCGTTCAGCGTGCCGCGGGGCTCCCTGCGCCACTCCTGGCGCGGCGTCTCGCAGAAGTTGCAGTTGGTGAAGGCCAGGTACGCCTCGTTGCGGGCCAGCGGCTTGTATCCGCCGTTGGGGGCGTCGCCGATGTCGCACCACCACCACTGCCCGCCGCGCTTGTCGGCGACCAGGTCGAAGTACACCTTCGGGTACCCGCTGTCGCCCCAGTGGGTCTGGTCGCCCCGGGCGTAGTTGGGGCTCATGGTATGGCTGATGAAAGGCCAGGCCAGCGTGGGGTACTTCTTGGCGTACCAGACGGGGTCGTTCCAGTCCCACGCGTTCTCGCCGCGGTCATTCTTCAGCTTCCATTCCGGCCGCCCGATCATCGCCCATTGATGTTGCTGCCGTTTCGACGTCCAGATTTCCTCCTGCGCGGCCGAGCAGTGAGCGAACACGTCCGGGTGGTGGATCGCCATCAGCATGGCCTTGCCCTCACCGGTGGCGCGGACGTGTTCGCGGCTGGCCTTGGGAAAGGCCCGGAAGTAGTGCTCCAGCTCGCGCAGGGCGCGGTTCTCGAAGTAGGGCACCACGGTGGCCTTGCGCGGGTCCCTGCCGGTGTTCATGGCGTCGTGGTAGCCGTAGAAATTGGGGATCCGGTCCCGCCGACCGAAGCCCGCGCCGTCGCCGGGCGGCTTCCGCCAGCCGCGGTAGAACCGCCCCGCCTGCTGCCAGCCCCGGGTCGTGAACGGCACGCGGTTGGGCGGGAACGGCGACAGCCGCGTCGGAGGCATGTACACCGAGTCCACCACCACCGGCGCCCCGCCGTGCGACCACCACGGCTCCACCGTGATCCACGGCGGCCCCGAGCCCGGCCGGCGAAGACCCACGAACTCCCCCGGCGGGACCATCCGGAAGTAGAACGGCGTGGAGGGCTCGATGGCCAGCCCGTCGCCCCCGCCGGCCCAGTAGGCGTACTCCAGCATCAGCAGCTTCTGATGCGGGTAGCCCTTGTCCATGCGGTGGAAGGCCACCTGTAGGATCGGCTTGGTCGGCTCGACCTTCGCGGGGATCGGCGCCGCCAGGGCGTTGCCGGGCGCGAAGTCCTCGCGGTTCTCGTTGCCCTCGATGACGCTGGTGACGGCGAAGTGCAGCTTCCCCGCCCGGCCCACGGTGTGGACGAACAGCCCCGTGTCGTCGGGAAGCTCGGGCCCCTTCAGCTCGCGCAGCCCGTGGCCGAGCACCTTCGCGTCGGCGAGCCACTTGCCGCCCTCGATCTTTGCCGGCCAGGTGTCGTCGATGACGAAGTTGTACCGGGGTGGGATCTTCGCCCCCATCGCGTCCCAGTACATCTTGTTGGTCATCTCCTTGGTCTTCTTGACGCCCAGGTGGCCCTTGAAGTGCCCGTACCCGGCGTAGCTGCCCATGCCGTCATGCGAATAGGCCGTGCGGCGGTAGTTGAGCTGCGAGTTCCGGTGGACCTCGCCGACGAGCGCGGCCTGGTCGAGGTTGCCCGCCGTGATCGGCGCGGTGTGCACGTACACCCGGTACGTCGAGTCGAAGAACGCCCCGTCGTAGGCGATTTGCTTCCAGGTCAGGAACACCTGCCCGCAGCGGTAGCGTGCCTTCAGGTTCGTCGGCTGCTTCGGCCGGTTGGGGTTTGGCCCGACGTAGGTGACCTGGAGGTAAGGCCGGCGCCAGGCGGGTTGGGAATCCGCCGCTGGCAGCGGGAAGTTGGTCTTCAGCCCCTTGTTGGAAGCCGGGGCCGCCGCCCACCCGGCCGCCGCGGCGGTTACGTCCCACTCATTACAGGCCACGGGCGTGTACGCGAACGGGTAGCTCACCGCCAGCGGCTCGTCGCCGCCGCCGACGGCCCAGACCTTCAGCCCGGCGAAGGCCTTATCGTTCCACCGGCCGATGGCGAAGGCGCTCCGCCGCCCGCCCGGCGTCGCCCACATCCGCAGCAGGGCCCGCCGGATCCGCACGCCCTTGGGAAGCCTGCCCAGGTCGAAGCGGATCACGTCGCCGACGCTGCCCTTCTTCGCCGGCGCGATCCTCGTCACGCCGGTGATCCTGCACGTGTCCTGCTCGCCGACGCGGACCGTCGTGACCGTCTCGCCCGCCGACATCGAGCCCAGCACCAGCAACGCCAGAACCGTCTTCGCTTTCATCGCGATGACTCCTTTCTCTCAAACTCCACCGCCCGGTCCTCCCGGCCGGGCATCCTGTTAAACAGAAGAACCCGCCCCGGGGCCTCCCGGAAGCGCTTTTTCGCCGCCCCGCGCCCGCAAGGTTTCTCGATCCTCCCCACATCGGGTATGCTGACACCGGCCGGCGGGGCCGGGCCGAAAGGAGCCGCCGGCATGCCAATCGCAAGGAGCGAGCCGATGAACGCCAGTTCGGCAACGAAGCGCGCCGTTGCAGGATGGAGCCGGTGGGTGGTCATCTCTGCGTTGATCGCCGGCGTTGTGCTGGTGCTGGGGGTTCCGGCCGCCGCCGGGGGGCCCCCTCATGAAGAGCATGAGCGGCTGGGGAGGTTCGTCGAGCCGGCGGGGATCGTCACGCTGGCGCTGCTGATCCTGACCGCCGCCGCCAGCCGGTTCATCCGGCGAAAGCGGAAACCCATGCTGACGATTCACAAGCTCCTCGGCGTCCTGTCGCTGGTGAGCGCCCTGTCTCACGCGGGGCTGGTGATGCTGGCGGACTGACCGCCTCGGCGTCCCCGGCGCCCGCGACGGGCCCTACGCCTTCTTCAGCCGGTGCCGCAGGGCCG
>CAZNSB010000079.1:12682-13624 GCA_964575155.1 uncultured Planctomycetaceae bacterium
CCGGTGACCGCCGGAGGCTCCCCGCCCAGGCGACGGGGCTCCCCGGCCTTCAACCGGTGACGCAGCGCCGCCTCGATGAACGGCCGAAGCTCGCCGTCCAGCACCGCCCCGGCGTTGCCGACCTTCAGGTCCGTCCGCTCGTCGCGGACGAGCTGGTAGGGGTACAGCACGTACGAGCGGATCTGGTGGCCGAAGGCGATCTCCCCCTTCTCGCCGTACATCTTGGCCAGCTCGGCGTCGCGGGCGGCCTGCTCCTGCTGGTAGAGCTTGGCCAGGAGCATCTTCCGAACGACGGCGCGGTTCTGGTGCTGGGAGCGCTCGTTCTGGCACTGCACGACGATGCCGGTGGGCAGGTGCGTCAGCCGGACCGCCGAGGAAACCTTGTTCACGTGCTGCCCCCCGGCGCCGCTGGCGCGGTAGGTGTCCTCGCGGACGTCCTTGTCCCAGTCGATCTCCACCTCGACGTCGTCCAGCACGGGAAGCACGTCCACCGAGGCGAAACTCGTGTGCCGGCGGTTCTGCGCGTCGAACGGGCTGATCCGCACCAGCCGGTGCACGCCGCGCTCGCACGATAGATATCCGTACGCGTACGGTCCGCGGACGCGCAGCGTCGCCGAGCGGATGCCCGCCTCCTCGCCATCCAGCCGGTCGATCTCTTCGGCCGCGTAGCCGCCGCGCTCGAAATAGCGCAGGTACATCCGCAGCAGCATCTGCGCCCAGTCGCAACTTTCGGTGCCGCCTGCGCCGGCGTGGATCGAGAAGTAGCACGCGCCGTCATCGTGCGGGCCGGACAGCAGCGTCTGCAACTCCAGCCGCTCCATGTCGGCGGCGAACTTGTCGGCCTCGGCGGCGGCTTCGGCGAGCGTCTCGTCGCTGCTCTCCTCGACGGCCAGCTCGTGCAGCACTTCCAGGTCGTCGATCCGCCCGGCCAGATCCTCGTAC
>CAZNSB010000080.1:0-13608 GCA_964575155.1 uncultured Planctomycetaceae bacterium
GTTTAAGCGCGTATGATGGTCTTGCGGCGTCCGGCTGCGGGAATTCCTGCATGGGTCTCGGTGGAGGCCTGAGCGTGAAGAGGCTGCGCCCCATTGGCGCTGTGGCGGCGTTGGCGGTGGTGGCGGCGATGGCCGCCGAGGCGGGCGGGAAGGACGACCCCCGCGTCGTCAGGCTCATCAAGGGCAAGCAGTACCGCGACGCCATCAAGCTGCTGGTCGACGACGTCGCCGGCCGGCGGGCGCAGGACTGCGGGAGGCAGCACCTGCTGCTGGGGGAGTGCCACTACCTGCTGAAGAAATACGCGCGCTCCCGCCCGCACTTCGTGAAGGCCCGCACCTACGTCAAGGCCGACGCCGACCGGACGATCGCGGAATACCGGCTGGCGTGCGTGGCGTACCGCACGAGGGACTACCCCGGCGCGGCGGCGCACATTGACGGCTTCCTTGACAAGCACCCGCGGGACCGGCGGGTGGGGACGCTGCTGCTGTTCAAGATGAAGATCCTCTCGCGCCGGGGCGCCGCCGCCGTGAAGGAGCTGGAGCCGATTCACAAGCGGCTCTCGGCCGACCGGGCGAAGTACGGCTACTCGGCGGCCTTCATGGCCGACAAGCTGCTTTCCGACGCCTACATCCAGGCCGGCGAGAAGGAAAAGGCCAAGGAGCTGTACGCCCGGATCGTCCACCAGTTCCGCGGCGTCATCGCGGAGTACACGACGCAGAAGCGGCCGATCCCGGAGGAGTTCCAGAGATCCCACGACGAGGCGGCGCTTCAGTTGGGCATCATCGCCTTCCAGGACAAGCAGCCCCTGCGGGCGACGATCTGGCTGGAGAACGTCCGCTACGACCTGGGCACGAAGACGAAGGCCAGGCTGCTGCTGGCGCAGATCGCCTACCAGGCGGGCCAGTTCGAGAAGGCCCAGCGGATTCTGACGGCCGACAACTTCATCGACCTGGTTCCCGCCGGCAAGCTGCGCTCGGACATGTACCTGCTGCTGGCGCTGTGCGAGAAGCAGAAGGAGCGGGGTAAGCCCTCCCGGGTGGAGGGCTACCTGCGGAAGGTGGGCCCGGACTCGACGGGCTTCGCGCAGGCCCGGTTCACGCTGGGGAACCTCTACCGCGAGCGGGGGCTGGTCCGCGAGGCCATCAAGGCCTACCTCAGCGCCAAGGACTCGCCCAAGTACGCCGCCGACGCCTTGTTCTACCTCGGCAGCCTGTACATGGAGCAGGCCGAGTCCGAAACCGTCCCCAAGAAGCGCGACGCCCTGTACCGCGACGCCTCCAACATGTTCAACCGGCTGATCAGCCACCACCCGCTGTGCCCCCACATCAAGCGGGCGGGGGAACTGGCCCGCGTGCTCCGGGCGAAGGGCTTCGACGTGGTGTTCGCCGCCGGCGACCGGGACAAGGTCGCCGAGTGGGAGCGGATCGCCCGCACCCAGGCGGGCACGCCGGGGGGGTCGGCGGCCCTGCTGAACCTGGCGCGGTACCACTTCAAGGAGGTCGCGGACGAGAAGACCGACAAGACGGTCAAGGCCCCCCACTACCCGCGGTGCGTGAGCTACTGCGAGAAGTTCCTGACAGCGGGCGGGCACCCGGCGACCGGCCCGGCGGAGAAGCGCTGGCAGCGCTTCCGCTGCGAGGTGCTGCTGATGCGGGCGCAGGCGGAGCTGGCCAGCGCGTTCCCCGCCCCGCCCAAGCGGGGCTCCGTCGTCCGGACCACCTACCTGCCCCGCGCCGACGTGGCCGGGGCCATCCGCCACTTCGAGTCCGCCCGCAAGATCGTCGACCCCAAGGACCGGGAGATGGTCAAGAGCATCGACCTGGGGCTGATCGAGGCGATGTTCAAGTCCAAGGACAAGCCCACGCAGGCGAAGGCGCGGCAGTGGTTCGCCAAGCTGGTCAACGACTACGGCACGGACCCTCGCTTCCAGAAACTGGCGACCGACCTGGCGGAATGGTACCGCAAGCGGGGCCGCTACCCCGAGGCCGCCAGGGAGTACCGCGGCATCGCCGACCGCGGCAAGGGCCTCCCCCGCGAGACGCTCCTGAAGACCCTCTACCTGGCCGGCAGCCTCTACAGCCAGGCGGCCTACGACGCCCAGAACAAGCCCGGGCAGACCCGCCTGGCCATCTACGTCCACCCCAAGGAGGAGTTCCGGCTGGGCAACCTCCTGAAGACCTACAAGCCGCTTCAGAAGACCGTCACCGTGACCTGGCCCCGGCAGAAGCCCGGGCGGATCACCCGGGCCGAGGCCCTGGCGGCGCTGTCGAAGGCCTCGGGCGTCCCCTTCGTCTGGAGCCCGGTGGAGGACCCGCGGGGGAAGGGGAACATCGCGGACTGGCTGGCCAAGCCCCTCCCGACGCCCAAGGGGCAGGAGACGGCCACGGTGGCGGCGCTGCTTGGCAGGATCCTGACTCCGGGCCGGCACCGGGTGGCCTTCGACATCGGGATGACCGGCGGGAAGCCCACCATCCCCCCCGCCCCGGCGGACCCGGAAGACCCCGAGGCCGAGGAACCCGTCCGGGTGATCGAGATCTACGACCTCCGGCAGGAGCACACGCGGTACGCGCCGATGGCGCGTGGCTACGGCACGTGGAGCGACGTGTACGGCAGCGGGGCCGAGGCCAAGTCGGTCATGCTGTACAGCATTGTCCAGCGGATTGAGAAGGTCACCGAGACGCGGTTCATCTGGGCGGAGGGGATCGAGACCGAGCGGGTCCTGGCGGCGGAATACGACTCGATCCCGGGCGTGCCGCGGCAGGGCAACTGCACCTGCGCCGGCGCCCTGCTGGCCGTGCTGAGGCCGCGGGGGCTGCTGTTCAAGATCGCCCGGCGGGACCTCTCCGCCGACTACTACCAGAAGGCCAAGGAGTGCTTCAACGAGGTCTGCAAGATCGCCCCGAAGAGCAGGTACGGGGAGCGGTCGCTGTTCGCGCTGTCGCTGAACTACTACCACCAGAAAGACTTCGATCGCATGAAGACGGTGCTGAAGCACTACCTGAAGGTGTTCGACAACCCCTCGCACCCCTACTATCACCGGGCCTGCTTCTGGGTGGGGTGGGTCTTCGAGCACGAGAAGCGATACCGCGACGCCTGCCGCTACTACACCCTCTCCGCCGAGGAGTACCTGCTGGTCTACAAGCCCGGCCAGCAGGACGAGCGACGAGGCCGCCAGGAGCTCTTGAGGCAGCTTTCCTACGACAGCCGGTTCGCCCTCGGCGAGCCGGTCACCGGCGAGTTCCAGGACTGCCGCCTCGAAGAGGAGTTCGCCGACTTCATCCGCCAGAGCACGAACCTGCTGCTGAAGACCGACCCGAGCGCCGGCTCGACGGCCACCCTCATCCAGCGGGAGCGCTTCGAGAACGTCCCCTGCTCCGACGTGCTCTGCGACGCCCTGGCGGAGTTGGGGCTGAGCTTCCGGGGCGAGAACGTCGATGCCAAGACGGCGGAGAAGGCGTACTACCGGCTGGCGTCGGCCTACAGCAAGGACGGGCTGATGGAGCACGCCCTGGAGAGCCTGAACACGCTGCTGGGGCGATTCCCGGCCACGAAGCGGTCGCGCGACGCCCTCAAGCTGAAGCTCGACGTCTACAAGGGACTGAAGGACTACCGCAACGTTCTGGACACGCTGTCCGAACTCAAGAAGCGCTTCGCCGGCGAGATCGAGCCCCACAAGATCGACTTCGAGATGGCCTGGATCTACTTCGACCTGTGCCACTACCCAAAGGCCGGCGAGTACTTCAAAAAGTCCCTCGCCGCAGCCGAGGACCCCGCCGAACGCGTCAACATCCGCGACGGGTACGCCCGGGCCCTCTTCCGCGCCGGCAGGCTCGACGACGCCCTCGGGCAGTACCGGGCGCTGGTCGCGGAGGAGCCGAGCCCGCTGCGGCTGTTCGTGGACCGGCTGATGGTCTACTACCTGAAGTTCGCCCTGGGGAAGGCGACGGCCGGGGAATTCCCCGAGGCCAGCCAGAAGCTCGTTTTCGAGTATGAGAAGCTTCCCCGGAAGGAGCGCGACGCCCTGGCCAAGTCCGACTTCGCGAGGGTCACGTGGATCTACTACATCTACGGGCTGATGGACCTCCGGAAGGCCCGGGCCGCCCCCACGGCGGCGGAGCGGGCGTCGGCCAAGGCGGCGGCGCTGAAGGAGCTCCAGGCCGCCGCCAATTCCCCCGATGACCTGCTGGCCGCCGACGCGCTGTACCGCATCGGGAGGATGCACCTGGCCGACGGGCAGTACGAGCGGGCGGCGGATACCTTCGAGTACGCCCTGTTCGCCACGAAGTCCGCCGAGGCCGAGATCAAGGCCACCTACCACCTGGGGCTGTGCTATCAGAAACTGGGCAAGATCGAGCGGGCGAAGGAGCGTTTCCGCCGGCTGCTGACGCGGTTCCGCGATTCCGCCTACGCCGAGCGGGCCAGGAAGGACCCCCTGTACGAGCAGATGCAGGCAGAGCAGCGCCCCCCGGCAAGCGGGCCGGCGTCCGGTCCCGCCCGGTCCCCGGCCGGGGCGAAAAACTCGCCTCCGCCCGACCCTGCAAAGGGCCGGTAGGGTTTACTAATAGTGCGCCACAATTGACTTGGCGGGTCGCCGCGACCCGAAGGGGAGCGGGTGGCCAGGGCGAACCCCAACCGCGTCCGCGGAGACGCCGGAGATAGGAGAGCAGCGCCAACGCCTCAGGTTCGGGAGTCCGCTTCCATGAAGCAGTGGCTATCGGCGTTCACCGTGTGCGTGGTCTCCGCCGCCCTGGCGCAGGGTGCGGAGACCCCCGAGCAGATGCTCAAGCGGGCGGCCCAGATGGCCAAGGACGGGCGGGCGGCCAGGGCGGTCAGGGTGTATCAGGACTTTCTGAAGGCCCACCCCACCCACTCTCAGGTGACGGAGGCGCACTACCGGCTGGCGAAGTGCCTGGACGGGATCGGGTGGGTGGACGAGGCCATCGAGCACCTCCAGCAGGTGGTCCGGTCTCGCCGGAAGATCCCCCAGCGCCTCCAGGCCTACCACATGCTGGGCAAGCTCCAGGCCTCTCTGAAGCAGTACGCCCCCGCCATCAAGACCTTCGAGGCGATGCTCGCCGAGGGCGCCGGGCTGTACGAGGACGAGGTGATGAGCCTGTGCGCCGGGTACTACGCGCTGCTGAAGAAGTACGATGACGCCGCCGCCAAGCTGAACATCCTCATGCGAAAAAGGGGCTCCCGCTTCGCCGAGCAGGCGGCGTACAAGCTGGTGCTGCTCTGGCTTCAGGCGGGCAAGCCCGACCACACCCGGGACGCCCTCCAACTGCTGATCCAGGAGTTTCCCAAGAACAAGCAGATCCCCGCCCTGATGGTCCGGGCCGCCGACCTCTGCCGCACGCAGGGCAGGTTCGCCCGCGCCGTCGCCATCTGCGAACAGCTCAAGAGCCACTTTGCCAAGACGCCGGAGGCCCTGGCGGGGGGGTACGTGCTGGGGCTGTGCCACCGCGACCGAAAGGAGTACGAAAAGGCCGCCGGAACCTTCGAGGCCATCGCCCGCGCCCCCCAGCACCGCCGGCAGGGGCTCGCCGCCGAGGCCCTCCTCCAGGCCGCCGATATCTACCACTTCGAAATGGCCAACCTGCCCAAGGCCATGGGCGCCTACGGAGAGGCCGCCGCCCTCGCCAGGAACTCCGACAGCGAACGCAAGGAAAAGGTGCTCGAGCAGTGCTACTTCCGCCTCGCCGAGTACCACTACCGCAAGAAGAACTGGTCCGTCGCCCTGGAATACTACCTGCTGCTCCGGAGGGTCGGGACGCAGTTGAACATCCTGGGGCGGATCATGCGGTGCCAGTCGGAGCTGAACCTCGCCCAGAAGCCCGGGGCCGTCACCGACAGCGACGTGGAGGCGATCAAGAAGAAGATCGCCGCGAACCCCGGCAGCTTCGCCGCCGCCGAGGGCGAGGTCTTCCTCATCGACCGGAAGCTCCCGCGGCACCTGCGGTGGCACCGGGGGTACGAGAAGTACGCCCGGCAGTACGCCGCGGTGCTGAAGAAATACCCCCGGTCGGTGCTGAGCGAGTCCCACCTGGAGTCCTACATCCACTCCCAGATCGGCTTCTGCTACTCCACGTCGAAGACCCCGGCCGATCTGAAGAAGGCCATCGGGGCCTTCGAGAAATCCGTCGAGGTGGACCCCAAGACCCCCTACCTGGTGGGCTCGCTGGAGAGCGTCGCCCTGCTGGCCGACCAGGTCGGGCAGAAGCAGAAGGCCTTTGACGCCTACCAGAAGCTCTACCAGCTTTCCGCCAACCAGATCCGCACCGCCTACTCCCAGGAGACCGCCCCCGACCCGGCGCTGAAGAGGCGGAGCATCGATTACCTCAAGGGCATGCTCACCCGCGCCGACCCGGGCACCTCCGTCGAAAAGGCCATCGCCCTCGTCGAGCGAATCAAGAAGGAGAAGGGGATCTTCTCCGAGGCGGCGCGCGAGGCCCAGTACTACCTGGGGGAGCTGTACTTCGTGAAGAAGGACTTCTCGAGCGCGGTGAAGTCGTTCCGGCTGTTCATCCGGCTGTACGGCCCGAAGCAGGATGGCAAGGGGGAGGTCGCCGACGCCCCCTGGAAGCCGAGGAGCGTCGACGACAAGACCGCCCAGCTCTACGAGGCCGCCGTCCGCGCCGCCCACGCCTGGTACCTCCAGGGGCACACCCAGAACATGCTGGAGGCGTACCGGTGGATCATCAGGAACTTCCCCCACCGGAACCCCTACATGGCGGAGGCGAACTACTGGCTGGCGATGGAGCTGGGCAAGGGCAAGAAGGGCAGGACCGCGGAGGGCCAGCGGGCCATGGCCGAGGAGCTGTGGAGGATGGTCGTCAACCCCTCGCTGAAGTTCGCCGAGGCGAAGTTCTCCGAGGGCTTTCACTTCTGGGTGGCCGACCGGAAGGGGCAGTACGCGTCCGTGCAGCGGTACGTCAAGAGCGCCATCCTGAAGTGCGCGAAGGTCTTCGGCTCCCAGGGCCGCCACGAGATGGCCGCTCGCATGCTGGAACAGTACCTCCGACTGTATCCGCTGACGAAGGACCCGCGGACGCGGCTGATCCGGCGCGACGAGATGTACGACGTCGCCCGCTACGCGCTGGGGCGGGAGTACATCGCCCTGGGCGAAGTGGGCAGGGTGATCCGGCTGTACGAGGAGTACGTCAAGGGCAGCCGGGACGATCGCTTCCGCGTCTCCGGGCTGAAGCTGCTCGGCTACCACGCCGGGCAGAACCAGCGCTACGCCATCGCCACCGAGGCCTACGCCACGCTGCTGGACGAGTACGGCCAGAACGCCCTGGACGCCGACGGCGAGCCCGTCCCCGTGCCGCCCTCCCAGCGGCTTCGCCCCTACGGCCACGGGTGGAACGGCGTCCGCATGCCGGTCCCGAAGGGCCTCGACCTGGGCGAGGTCCGCTACGGGCTGGGGCTGCTGTACTGGCAGATGGAGGACTGGTCCCGGTGCGTGAGGACGCTGGGCCCGCTGATCGAGGATGCGAAGTTCCGCAAGAACGAGTCGCGCGCCCGGGCGCTGTACATGGCCGGTCGGAGCCGCTACCGGATGTACGATTACCCCGGCGGGGTAAAGCCCATCCGCCGGCTGATCCGCGAGCACCCCAACTTCGAGGCCGTCCAGGAAGCCTACGTCTACGCCGCCCGCGGGTACGCCGAGATGAAGGACTGGCGGGAGATCGAGTACCTTTACAAGGACTTCATCCGCAAGTGGCGCGACGCGAACTGGCGCCCGCGGATGGACCTGTACGCCTGCCTGGCCGAGGCCGGGCAGGGCCGGCCGGCCGAGGGCATCGCCAAGCTCAAGGGCATCACCGAGAGCGAGACCTTCGAGGACGTCAAGGCCGACGCCTGCTACCACCTCGCCATGCATTACGCCGCCACCACCCCCCCCGACTACCGCCAGGCCCTCAAGTACTTCGACAAGAGCATCGCCCTGTATCCCCGACAGGCCTCGTGCCTGGCCGCGGCCAAGGTGTACATGAAGCGCCAGAAGTGGGAGAAGGCCCGCACGCTGCTCCGCCGGGTCACCCACGACTTCCCCCGGGGAGACGCCAGGAAGACCAGCCAGGCAAAGGACCTGCTGACCGTGGTCCTCAAGCGAATCGCAAAAAGCGAATGAGAAAAAGGAGAACCCGCATGCCGAAGACAACCGGCGGGATCGCCCTGATGGTTGCAGCCGGGCTGCTGTGCTCGGCGGGCCCGGCGGCCGCCCAGGGAAACGACGCAGGGCCCGAGTCCGGGCTGAGGCTCGCCACCGCGCCCAGCGAGGCCGAGGACATCCTCCGCAGCGAGATGGACGAGGCCGAGACCGGCGACGGAAAGCTCTTCAAGGTCGTCACCGACACGAACGTCGCCGGCCTGGAGATCGGCGACGTGTACAAGAACAACATGACCTACTTCCAGGTCGTCAACATCACCAGCAAGGGCGAGAAGCGCAGCAAGTTCACCGTCAAGCGGATCAAGGGAATCGAGGACCCTGGCAAGACGTGGACGCGAGTGGCCGGGCTGGGCCCGCTGACCATCGAGAGCCTGGAGACCATGCTGGGGCGGATCCTCTCCGGCGGGCCGCTCATGTACCCCATCGCCTTCCTGCTGCTGGTCACCATCATCATCGCCCTGAACTCGCTGCGGATCTACCGCCGGGGCAGGCAGATCCCCAACCGCTTCGTCGGCGACGCCCGCCAGGCCATCGCCGAAGCCAACCTCCAGCGCTTCGAGGACATGGCCCTGAGGGAAAAGGGCCTCTTCGGGCACCTCTGCCAGGCCATGGCCAAGGGCTTCCAGGTCTCCACCGTCGACGACATCCGCAACCGCTGCGAGATCATGGGCAGCAAACAGGTCAACCTGCTGAGGACCCCGCTGAAGACGCTCAGCTTCGTCGCCGCCGTCGCCCCGCTGCTGGGGCTGCTGGGCACCGTCGTGGGAATCATCATGTGCTTTGAGTCCCTGGAAGGGCAGGCCGCCAGCATCGGCAAGGCCCAGGCCATGGCCAAGGGCATCAAGGTGGCGCTGCTGACGACGGCGGCGGGGCTTTCCGTGGCGGTGCCGACGCTGCTGATCTACTTCATATTCAACACCCGGCTGAACCTGATCGTCTCCGACTGCGAGACGACCGCCGACGAGTTCATCCACGAGCTGGCCGGGGTGAAGCGAGCGGCTTCCGACGCCGGCGACCCCGCTCCCGCCCCGCCCCCGCCGGTCAGAAAGGAACCCCGGCCATGAGGTTCCAGCGCAACGGCGACGACGAGTCCATGAGCATCAACCTCACCCCGATGATCGACTGCATCTTCCTGCTGATCATCTTCTTCCTGGTGACGGCGTCGATCGTCCCGCTGGAGCAGGACCTGTCGATCGAGCTGCCCGTGCACAGCAGGCGGCTTCAGGTGAAGAAGCCCCCGGCCCCTCCGATCGTGGTGAACGTCCGGCTGCTTCCGAGGGGGCGGGCGGAATACCGCGTGGACAACGAGACGATGTCGCTGGCGGCGCTGGCGGTCAACCTCAGCCGGGCCAGGATCCACAACAGGGACTGCGCGGTCGTCATCCGTGGCGACCGCAACGTGAGATGGGAGCACGTGGCGGCCGTCATGAGCCGCTGCGCCCAGGCCGGCATCACCAACGTCTCCGCCACCGTGGAGATCCGCGAGACCCGGTGAGCGCCGCCCAGGAAAGACCACCATGGAAAACGGCGCCGATTCGACAGAACCCGGGCCGCACCGGCTGCACGTCCACTACAGCGCGCGGACCCCCGAACAGTTCGACCGGGAGGCCGCCAAGACCACCGTCATCGCCTTCCGAAGCCTCCTCTACGGCGCCGCCGTGTTCGCGGCGCTGGTCCTGCTGGGGCTGACCTGGAAGCTCTCCACCACCGCCGGAAGCCTCCGCAGGCCCGAGGAGTTCCAGTTCAACGTCGACGCCCCCCAGCCGGAGGACTTCGAACTCGCCGACCCCATGCGCGACATCCTCATGGAGCGCCCCGAGGAGATGCCCGAGGAGATCGAGCAGGAGGAGAAGCCCGACATCCACGTCGCCGCCGTCCCCATCGAGGAGCTGGTCACCCGGGAGGTCATCCAGTCGCGGAACGTCCAGATCGACACCACGGACATCGACGTCACCGCCACCGAGATCGACATCGAGGACGCCCCCGAGGAGATCGCCGAGGAATCCCCGCTGGTGACGTACGCGATGAACCCGATCTCCGCCGAGGCCGTCCGCTACGACGACATCTACAAGTACAAGCAGCCCAACCCCCCGGACAAGCCCCTGCGGCACATGATGAACCGCGCCCCGCGCCCGGGGCGGGCCCTGAAGGTCCTGCCGAAGCAGTTCGGCGACCAGGACGCCCCCTCGATGGGCAGGCTGGGTCCGGCCAACATCAACCTCTTCGGCACCGGCGACTTCTTCCGGACGATGACGAAGTTCGGCGGCATCCGGGCACGATCGGCCGTCGACTCCGCCCTGCACTGGCTCGCGGTCCACCAGGAGCCCAACGGGCTCTGGAACGCCAAAAAACACGACGGCAGCGAGAACGCCGACCAGGCCGTCACCGCCCTGGCCACCCTGGCCTTCATGGGCGGGGGGCACACCATCCGCCGAGGGGAGTACCGCCGCAACGTCCTCCGCGGGATCGAGGCCATCATGCGCAGCCAGAAAGACGACGGCGGCATCCTCACCGGGGGGCGGATGTACGGGCACGCCCTCTGCACCATCGCCCTGTGCGAGGCCTACGGGCGGGCAAGGGACGAGCGGATCGGCCTGGCGGCCCGGAAGGCGGTGCTCTTCTGCGAGAAGGCCGTCAACCCCGACGGGGGGTGGCGCTACACCCCCAACTGCGGAAAGAGCGACATGTCCGTCAGCCCCTGGGTCATCCAGGCCCTCAAGACCGCCAAGCTCGCCCAGATCAAGTTCGACAACGCCGTCTTCTCGCGAAGCCTCCTGTACGTGGACAGTTGCACCGACCAGGGCGGCACCAAGGCCTCCAACGGGGCCGTCAACTACCAGTTCCAGCCCGATCAGGACTACGGCAGCGGGCACCCCGCCCTGACGGCGGCGGCCATGATGGTCCGGCAGTTCAGCGGCATGGGCGTCAAGAACCACCTGCTTCTCAAGGCCGCCGACCTCACCAAGAAGCAGGCCCCAAGCTGGTCCGACAAGAACTTCTACCTCTGGTACTACGCCACCTACGCCATGCACAACATGGGCGGGGCCTACCGCATCTGGTGGAACCGACGCATCCGCGACGTCCTCATCGAGAACCAGTGCAAAGAGGGCGACAAGGCCGGAAGCTGGGACCCGGAAGGCTCCCGCTGGGGCACCCGCGGCGGGAGGGTCTACACCACCGCCCTCGGCGCCCTCTGCCTGGAGGTCTACTACCGCTACTCCGAGGCCCTCACCAGCTTCGGCGTCGCCCCCGACCTCGACGAGCTGTTCCTCCAGTAGGGCGAGCAGCTCCCCTGCTCGCGCGAATCCCCCCTGGCTTCTCGTGGGTTAGAAGCTGTTTCAGAACCCGGGTTCTTGGGTGGGACTCGTTGCTCGGAACCAGTGTTGCTCGGTGTGGGAACACGGCTTGGCAGGCAACCCGTGCCACCCGCCGAGCACCGACTCTTCGCCAACCACGTCACCGCCGAGTACCGGGTCCGAACCGAAGGTCGCGGCCGGAAGGTGGACGAGTGGAAGCTGCCGCCGTCCAAGTCGGACGACCCCTGCCCGCCGAAGCCTCCGGCGAAGGCGGGACTGGTTCGACTGCCTGGTCGGCTTCGCCGTGGCCGCCTCGACCTGCCTGCTTGCCGCCCGCCTGCCTAGCCCAGGTGGCCAGGCAGGCAGGTGCTGGGCGTCTCGGTCATGGACGCCAGGTCGCAGCGGCAGCCGAAAGCCAGGCGAAGGCGCAAGGCGGTCTCGTACCTGTAGGCGATGGGCATGCGGAGGGACGGACAGACCGGCGCGGAGGACCAGCGGGACTTGGCATGCCGCTATTGCGGATGCTGGCACTTCCGGGTAATCTACACGCGTCGGGGGTGGGGCGGCAAACTCATCCGCCGGCGGGAGTGTCGGCAGTGCCGCAAGCGCATGACAACGTGGGAGCGGCCGGTCGGGGCGTGAGCAGGTCGATTCCTCCACTCACCGAGAGGGCAATTGCCCAAGGGATTGCTTTCTTCCCGAAAGACGGTGTCGAGTGGAAGCTGCCCGGACCCGCAGCAGCATTAACACAGCCTGGAGACAGGATAAGATTATCGGAAGGGCCCACGGCGGTCGTGGGCTGGGGTTCATCCGGGAAATCCCGGTTCATTGGGAGTAGGCAATGTCCGCCGTGAACCCTGGACTCTGGGTGGCTCTGTTGCTGCCCGCAATTGTAATTACGTCGTGTACTGACAGCGATGGAGCAGCTCCGGCGACGCAACCGAGGGCAACCTCTGCGCCCGCCGGACAGACTTCCGACCACGCGACAGGTCCCTCCAACGCTCTCTCTGCTACTCGCCCAGCGTCCCCGGAAGAGCGAGTAGCGCAATACACGGCCGAGATCAGAGCCAATCCGAAGAACTTCCGCGCGTACAACCGGCGGGCGATGATCTTCCATCAGCAGGGCGACCTGGCGAGGGCGATGAAGGGGTACGACAAGGCGATCCAACTGAAGCCGGACTTCGCCGAAGCCTACCGCAACCGCGGCCTGGTCTTTGTGGCTTTGGGGCAGATCGACCGGGGGCTGGTTGACAAACGTAAGGCCGAGGCGCTCAAGCCGGAACTTGCCAAGCTCACCGGACAGGATCGCAATGAGGATATCTTCCTGACGAACAAGCAAATGGGAGAGAGTGTTCTCCGGTCGCTCACCGCGCAGATAGCGCGCGATCCGCAGAAAGCTGAGTTGTACCAACTACGCGGGGCATCCCTCATTGGACAGGGTCGGCATGAGGACGCCATTGAGGACTTGACGAAGGCCATCGAACTGAAGCCGGGCCTGGCCGACGCCTACTTCAACCGTGGCAACGCCTATTGCTCCATCGGGCAATTCGAGAAGGGAATCAGGGACTTCGGCAAGTTCATTGAGTTGAGTCCGAAAGTACCCGAAGCGTATCAGCTCCGTGCCAAGGCCTATGGTGCAATTGGCGATCATGGCAAAGCCGTCGCCGACATGAACAGGTCCCTGGAATTGCGGCCCAACGACGTGGGTGTCCTCTTTGGGCGGGCAATGGCATATGCACGATTGAAGCAGAACGACAAGGCCATCGCCGGCCTCTCCAAGGTGATCGAACTGAGGAACGATATTGCGCCCGTCTACATGGCCCGTGCGACGTTGTATGCGGCCGCCGGTCAGTACGACAAAGCCTGGGCCGACGTGAGGAAATGCCGCGAGCTTGGCGAGACGCCCAACCCTAACTTCATTGCTTATCTGAAGCGGGCCTCCGGACGGTCTGAGTGATGGATTCGGGGTAAGAGCATCCAGGCTACATAACGCCTCGCGCGGATGCGAGACGTTGTGAGCCTGATGCAGATCGTTAGGAGGTGCTGGGAACGGCGCACTATCCAGCCGGAAACCAACGAGGCCGAAGCCTTGGCTGGTACAGGGACGGACGGTGCCCCCGACGAGCCTTCAAGAAGGCGCA
>CAZNSB010000081.1:0-13574 GCA_964575155.1 uncultured Planctomycetaceae bacterium
TTCTGGAAGGACCCGTCCCCGGCGTGCACGCGGTACAGCGGCAGGTCCTTCCGCAGGTCGGCGGCCGCCGCCAGACGGGCCGTCAGGAACTCGCCCGGCCGCAGCCGCTCCAGCAGCGGGCACGGCCGGGGGTTCGCCCGGCAGTAGGCCTCGAAGTCGTCGGCGAGCCCGGCCGGCAGCGCCACCAGGTTGGCCTGGACGTGCCCGGCGGCGATGCCGGCCGTCGGTCCCGCCCAGCGCCGCTGCCGGAACAGCGCCCGCGCCTCGGCCGGGGGCATGGCCGCCCACTCGGCCGGCGAGGGGTTGTAGCCCCCGCCGCCGGGCGTGTGCACGGCCAGCACGTCACCGGAGTTGACGGAAGCGCGGGCCTTCCCCGGGAGCTCCTCGACGCCGTCGCCGCGGACCAGCATGTTCCGGCCGGGCATGCCCGCCCCGGCCCCGTTGAGGCCGAACGGCCCGGCCGTGCGGCGCTCGCTCAGGATGGCGGCATCCAGGGCGGCGAGGAATTCGATCTCGCGCTCGACACCGTCGCCCCCGCGCCACACGCCCGCCCCGCCGCTGCCGCGGCGGACGGCGAAGCGCCGAAGCAGCACCGGGTAGCGGCGCTCGATGACCTCCGGGTCGGTGCTGCGGGTGTTGGTCATGCGGGTGTGGACGGCGCTGGCGCCGTCGAATCCGAACCCGGCGCCGGCGCCGCCGCAGATGGTCTCGTAGTAGGCCAGCGGCCCGGCGCCGAAGGTGAGGTTGTTCATGGTTCCCTGACCGGCGGCGAGCTTGGCGAGGGCGCCGTAGAGGACGTCGGTGATGCGCATGGAGGTCTCGACGTTCCCGCCGGCGACGGCGGCGGGGGGGCGCGGGTCCAGCAGCGACCCTTCCGGCACCTTGATCGTGATCGGGGCCAGGCACCCGGCGTTGAGGCCCACCGGGCGGGCGATCAGCGTGCGGAAGACGTACAGCACCGCCGCGACGACGACCGCCCGGGGGGCGTTGAGGTTCCCGGGAAGCTGCGGGGCGGTCCCGGCGAAGTCCACCTCCGCGCGGTCGCCGGCGATCCGCACGGTCACCGCGATCCGAGAGCCGTCGTCGAGGAAGTCCTCGAACGCGTGCTCGCCGTCGGGCAGCTCGGCGAGCACCGCCCGCATGGCCCGCTCGGCGTTGGCGGTGACGTGGCGCATGTACGCCGTCACCACGTCCAGCCCGTAGCGGGCGGTCAGCTCCCCCAGCAGCCGGACGCCCGCGGCGTTCGCCGCCATCGCCGCCCGCACGTCGCTCAGCCGCTCGCTCACGTCGCGGACCGGGTATCGCCCGCCCGTCAGCAGCGCCACGAACTCCGCCTCGCGGAAGCGCCCGCCCGCGGCCAGGGGGAAGTCGTGGATGAGCACGCCCTCCTCGTCGATGCGGCGGGAGTCCGGGGGCATGGAGCCGGCGGTCACCCCGCCGATGTCCCCGTGGTGCGCCCGGGTGCCCACGAAGAAGGTCCTTCCCCCCCCCGGCGAGAAGACCGGGGTCACGACCGTCAGGTCGGGCAGGTGCGAGCCGCCGTGGTAGGGGTCGTTGGTGGCGTAGACGTCGCCGGGGCGCATGGTCTCGCCGCGGGCGGCGAGGATCGACCGCACGCTCTCGCCCATCGCGCCCAGGTGCACGGGGATGTGGGCGGCGTTGGCGACGAGGTGGCCCTCGCCGTCGAACACGGCGCAGGAGAAGTCCCCCCGCTCCTTGATGTTGGTGGAGTGGCTGACCTTCCGCAGGACGATGCCCATCTGCTCGGCGACGGAGGTGAAGAGGTTGTTGAAGATTTCCAGCAGCACCGGGTCGGGGCGGGTGGAGACCCGCTCGCGGCGCTTGGGCCGGGGGGGGGCCTCGACCAGCAGGTGCCCCCGCTCGTTGACCCGCGCCCGCCAGTGCGGGTCCACCACGACCGTCGATACGTCCTCGACGATGATCGCGGGCCCGGCCAGCCGGCCGCCGGGGGCCAGGTCGCCCCGCCGGTAGATCGGCGTGCGGACCGCCTCCAGCCGGCGACCCCCGTCGGCGCCGAGGACGTCGAAGTGCACGTCGGCGGCGTCGATGGCCGACGCCGGGTCGATCTCGTGCTCGTCGGCGGGCGCCGCCGGCTCGTCGCACTTGGCCGTCTCCCCGCGGGTCTCCACGCGGAGGTTGACCACCTCGATGGGGCCGGCGGGCTGGATGAAGCCGAAGAGCTGCCGGTGCAGCGTTTCGAAGGCCTCTCTCGGCCGGGGGGCGCCGGCCAGGGGCACGTTGAGGTAGGCCTCGACGCCGGCGTAGCGGAGGTCGAGCGAGCGGAGGTGGCGGATCCGCCCGGCGGGGACGCCCTGGTCGCGCATGCGCCGGCGGGCGTCGGCCTCGACGGCGGCGAATCTCGGCTGGAGGCGGGCGAGCGTGTGCTCGGCCAGCGGCTGGAGGACGGCCTGGACGTCGGCGGAGATCATGTCCGCCAGTCCCATGCCGTAGGCGCTGAGCACCCCCGCCAGCGGGTGCAGCAGGATCGTCCCGATCCCCAGCGCCTCGGCGATGGCGCAGGCGTGCTGGGCGCCCGCCCCGCCGAAGCACACCAGCGCGTACTCCCGCGCGTCGTAGCCCCGGGCCACGCTGATCTCGCGGATCGCCTTGACCACGTTCTCGTTGGCGATGCGGACGAACCCGGCGGCGACCTCCTCGACCGTCATCGTCCGGGCCGTCTCGGCGCCGATGCGCTCGGCGATTCCGGCGACGGCGGCGCGGGCCGCTTCGACGGCGATGGGCTCGTCGGCGCCGGCGCCGAAGCACGCGGGGAAGTGCCGCCGCTGGATCCGCCCCAGGACGGCGTTGGCGTCGGTGACCGCCGCCGGGCCCCCGCGCCGGTAGCACGCCGGGCCGGGGTCGGCCGCCGCACTCGCCGGCCCCACCTGCATCCGCCCGTCCTCGAAGCGCAGGACCGACCCGCCCCCGGCGGCCACCGTGTGGATGTTCATCATCGGCGCCTGGATCGGCACGCCGGCGGTGACGGTCTCGAAGACCCGCTCGTACGCGCCGTCGTATCGGCTGACGTCGGTGCTCGTCCCGCCCATGTCGAAGCCGATGACCTTCCCCAGCCCCGCCAGGGCGGCCACGTGCCCGCACGCCACCACGCCACCCGCCGGGCCCGAGAGAATCGCCCCCGCCCCGGTGAAGTGCTCCGCGTCGGTGAGCCCGCCGTTAGACTGCATGAACCGCAGCTCCACACCCGCCCCCAGCGCCCCCCGCACCCGCTGCACGTACTCGCGGAGGATCGGCGTGAGGTACGCGTCCACCGCCGCCGTGCTGCCGCGGGAGACCGCCTTGATCTCCCCGCAGACCTGGTGGCTGAGGGTGACGTGGGTAAAGCCCGCCTCGCGGGCGATCCGCCCGATCAGCCGCTCGTGCTCCGGATACGCGTAGCTGTGCAGCAGCACCACGGCCGCCGAACGGATCCCGCGGGCGGCGACGTCGGCCAGATCGGCGCGGACCTTCTCGGCGTCCGGCGGGCGGCGGACGGCGCCGTCGGCGCCGACCCGCTCGTCCACCTCGACCACCTCGGCGACCGGCGGGGCGCACTTGACGATCTCGAGGGCGAAGAGGTCCGGGCGGTCCTGGGTGCCGATGGCCAGCAGGTCGCCGAACCCGGCGGTCACCACCAGGCACACCTGGACCCCGCGGCGGGTCAGGAGGGCGTTGGTGGCCACCGTCGTGCCCATCCTGACCGAGCGGACCCGCCCGGCGGGGAGGCCCCCGCCGGCCTCGGACGCCCCCAGCAACCGGCGGATCGCCTCCAGCGCCGCGTCGGCGTAGTGGGCGGGGTCCTCGCTGAGCAGCTTGCGGACGTGGATGCGCCCCCGCCCGTCGCGGGCCACCACGTCGGTGAACGTCCCGCCCCGGTCGATCCAGAAGTCCCACTTGCCCGCCGCCATCGCCGCTCCCGCTGGAAAGGCCGCCGCAGCCTCCGCGCCGCCGCGGCCGAAGCCCCCATGCTTGCCCATGCCCCCCGCCGGGTCAACACCGCACTTGCCGCCGCGGGAGGCCGCCGGCGCTTGCATTGAAGGGCGAGCGAAGTAAGCTTTGGGTCGTGAGACGGCTGGTCACGCTCATCGTCGTCGGTCTGCTTTGCTCGTCGGCCGAGGCGTACGTCTGGGAGTTCGTGGAGGTGGAGCTGTCGCTGCGCCCGGACGGCAAGGCCACCGTCGTCTACAAGGTCGCCATCCGCCCCACCGGCCGGGCGCTGCACGGGTTCTACTTCGAGGGCTACACCGGAAAGTGCCACTTCGACAGGAAGCGCTGCTACGCCGTCGACGCCCGCAGCCGCCGGTACGAGCTGGAGATCAAGAAGGTCGCCGGCCGCAAGCTCGACGTCCTTCTGGCCGGCGGGGCGGCGGTGCGGGCCGGGCGCGTCATCTACGTGCTCACCTTCGGCACCGACCTGGGGGCCTCCGGGCACCTGGAGCGGACGACCTCCACCCAGCACGGCAAGCTGACGGTGCTGCACTGGGCGCCCGTCCAGTGGGACGCGCCCCTCGGGCACTACACGCTGACGATCCACTGGCCCATCGAGGTCGGCACCGACGGCATCTGGGAGGCGGCCAACCCGGCCGGCGAGTTGTTTGGGAAGGACCGTCTGCGGTGGGTCCTCGTTGAGCACGCCGAAGAGTCCGCCGCCGAAATTCACGCCGCCGTCGTCGCGGCCGTCAATGCGTTTCGCGCGGCCGCTCCTCAGAAGGACGACATGACGCTGGTCGCCATCAAGGCCCTGTGAGATGCGTAGGCCGGGGCAGCGCCCCGGCAGAAGGGGGGGGCGTGGCGAGACGCTTCAGCGGATCGCCACGTGGTCGCCGGTGGGTGGGTTGTACCCGCCGCTGCCGGTGGTCTCGACGACGAGCACGTCGGCGCCGCGGATGCGCAGTTGCACCTTTGGGGGCAGCTCCCGGGCGCGCCCGGCGCACATGAGCAGGTCCCGGGCGGGCCCGACCTGGTGATCGCCCCTGCCGGCCCCTATGCCCCATTCTCCACCGGGGATGATCGGCCTTCGGCGGAACAAGGGCGTCGGGAACCTTTGATTGCCGGCGGCCGGTCCTTGTGCTGGTCCTGGGCCATCATCCCCCGGCCACCGAGACCACCAATCGGTGCGAGACTTTATCAACCATTGGCAGCGAAAAGTTTCCTGGCCCGTTCGTTCCCCCCCCCTTTGTTTCCCTGCTACCACTGTCCCAACCGCTCGTCAAGAAACAAACTATACGATGTGCCCGGATTATACCAGAACTTGTTGCCCCCACTACGCATTAAGGAACGAAAATGAACCCAGACAGTACAAATAGTCCTTTGTTCAAGGAACCCAAACATCGAGGAGAGTTCCATGCACCCAGAGACCCCGTTCATTCTTTTTAGGAGATACACGGTAACGTAAGTAAATAAAGTGTTCATGTCCTACAGCCCCTTGAGTAGCCAACACTTTGTCCCGAAGCTCGTTAGAAGTCCACTTGAGCATTAAAGGATTGCCACCAAGTGTGAGAAAGGGTTTGAAACAGAGTCCATCTGATTGACCTGTAAATACTCCCGCACTCTTCAATGTTTGCCCCTCGTAGGCTCTAGGATCCGCGATCACCTTCTCGATCTGAACCTCCCTGCTTCCGAATCCTGACACCCTACCACGGAGAGCCAACCCAAGGATCCCGAGGAAAAGGGCTATGCCGCCGCAGATGCAAACAGTCGCAAGCCAGGTTCTCTTTCTCCTCGCAGGAGGGCGTATCTTGCTACGGACAGCGGGAATCGTAGGCGCAGTCCGAGTTGCAGTTGTTGCCTGCGGGATCAGCTCCTCTTCGAGATACCTCGCCACCTCCAATGTGAACTTCGTCCCACACTTGCCACACTTCAAGACCTTGCCAGTCTCAGCTTCCTCGGGCAAGGCCCAAACTGTCCCACACTCTACACACTTTACACGCATAGCAACCCGCCTACCTGCATGGTTGTCGAATATCCATAATATCGGCGGACATCATGCTAGTTCTACAATTGGATACCCCGGTGCCACTAGTCGTGTGATCCTGGCCATGATCAACCCAAACTGCGCCCGCGCAGGGCCAATGTCAATAGAAGACCATATGATGGCCCCGGATAACCGCGATAATCCACAATAAATCAATACGTCTGTCATTCTGTATCGGAATCCTTATTCTTCCTTGCAAGCCAGCGCTTGTGAATATGCCTTTTTGAGAAAGTCTATTAGCTTTATAAGCTGGTTTTCTTTAGACATCGCAAAGAAATGAACCCGCTCATCGTCCAGCCGCAAGACGAATTCCGCCTTGCCGTTGCAGTACATTTGTTCAATGGGAAGGCCGCTCGCCTCCAAATCCTCAAGGCTGCTTAACTTCTCGGAGTCGGCAGTAGCATCCTCGTACCCCAAAAGTAACCGGTTAGGTTCAGCATATCGGATACCAACCCAAAACTCCTTATTCTTCAGGTAGTAGCCCATCCATGTCCAGCTAGGGGTTTTTTTGTATATTTCAATCTCTGCACGATGAAGCGCTTCCTCAAGCATCTCCACCAATCTTCGCATTGCGATGATGCCATTGGTATATTCCCAGCCCACATGCTCGATGCTCATGATCTGCTCCTCTAAGAACCCAACGAATTGCTCAACAGCAAACCTTACGGATTCACTTTCAATGCGCTCTGTTTCCTGACAAAGCCAATCAGCGACTGCGTGCCAGCGGACAGAGAGGTGAGGCTTCGCCTCAGCTTCTGCAAACTCGACGGAGCCGCGTGTCAACAGCGTCAGCCGCGTCGTCCGTCCGTTTGCCCGCTGCTCCAATGCCCGCAGATACCGTCCAATCTGATCCTTACCCAACCCGCTTCCTGTCTTGACCTCAACGAAAGCGAGGAGCACCGTGGAACTGACGCAGATGTCCGGTTTGCCTTCCTCCGTCAGCTCCTGCGTGGAGATTAGCAATCGGCTATCGTTAACCTCAGGGCATGCCTCCTTACCGAAGCAGAGGCGCCCAATGAGCCTCTGTCCAACGCTCCGTTCGCGGTCCAACAGCAGCTTCAGCAGCCAAACGAATGCTTCGGTGGTGAAGTTCTCGCCCTGGCCATACGCCCATCGCAAGAGACTTGAAAACAGGTTGTCGCCAGTCTTAACCATTCTTTGCTAACGTATCAAAACAGCTTCGCGTCCCTGGCCTGTTCCATCAGCACAAAAGCGGTTAGGAACGCTGTTGCTCCCCATACCTGATACAGCATCCCGGCCACTGCTGCTGCCGGTGCCGGTGGCATGGTGGCTCATGATTACCACGAGGACCCGCCGCTGTCCATCAAAGATTCCCGCCCGCTTTCTCTGCCTGACACGTTTCTCTGTCCGACAAGGACAGGCCGCCGTAGCTGACCTTCACGCAGCCGACTCGTGCCCTCCGGGGGCGAAAGGCGGGACTTCGTCCGACCCTACGGGCTCCCCACACCTGATACAGCATCCCGGCCACTGCTGCTCTCGGTGCCGGCAGCATGATGGCCCAGGACTACCACGAGGATCCGCCGGTGTCAATCACAGATTCTCGGCCCCTTTCGTTCCTTGTTCGAAGGAACACCCGGCCTGCCCGCCGTGCCTGCCCGCCGTGCCTGCGGCAGGCAGGCCGGAGGCGGGGCTGCCCTCGAACCCGCATAGCCCAGCCGAGTACCCGAGTAGGTCGAGCATCCGCCGCGGGCGGACAGGGACGTCTCGGATGCTTCCCCGCGGTTCGTACCATTGGAGATGGTCCGGTAGCGGCACGATCCCGACGAATTCAAACGGATGTCCGCGGCGGACCTCCCGGAAGGCGCTGGGCCGCGGCCCGCGGGGCGGCGGCGGTGCTGGCGGCGTCGCTGCTGGCGGTTGTGCGGGGCTTCAGCAACATCCCGCCGCGCCTCCCCGGCAGGCGCGAGTGGCGCGGGGCCGACCGGGCGAAGCTCGAAAACGTCATCGAGCTGGCCCGCAAGACCCGCCGGTGGGACCGCTCCGCACTCGACGTGACCTGCGGGGTGGGGCTGGCGGCGCTGGCGGCCGTCCTGGCCGGCATCGCCGGCGTGGGGTACTTGCTGTGGCGGAGCGACGAGGAGTGGCTCATGGCCGCCTGGGTCGTGGACGCCGGCGTCCTCCTCCTGCCGCACTGGGTCACCGGCGTCCGCCGGGTGCTCACCAACGACCCGCTGGTCGTCAAGGTCACCCAGCTCCTGGCCGTCATGGACTTCTTCCGGAAGCTCCGCCGAGAGGGCGAGCAGATGACCCCGCAGATGCAGGTCCGCACCGGCAAACAGGGCGAGATGCCCTGCGACGCCAAGCTCGTCCTGCAAATCGCCACCCTCGGGGAGGACTTCCCGGGCCTCCAGACCCAGGTCGTGCTCAACCGCGTCCAGGGGAGGGACTACCCCTACCTGTACTGCGTGCTGGTGGCCCGCCCGCAGCTCGAGATGCTCCGGCAGCTCGCCCCCGACCCGCCCAAGGACGTGCTCGTCGAGCCCAAGCGGGAAGCCGACGTCGACATCATGGTCATCCGCCGCCGAACCACCAAGACCAGCGGGTACCACACCCCCCCGGCCACCTGCCGGAAGATCTTCGCCTTCGCCCTCGCCGAGGCCCGCCGCCTGGCGCCGGCCGGCCCCCGCGAATGAACGTGGGCAGCGGGGGCAAATGCCCTATAGTGCCCCTTCTGAGACGAGGAACCATTGGGATGGTCACACTGCGCGAGAAATTCCGGGGCTGCATCGGGGCGTCGTGGGTGGGCTCGGCAATGGGCGCGGCCGTGGAGGGTTGGCCGCGGGAGAAAATCCAGGCCGAGCACGGCTTCCTCGACCGGCTGGTGAGTTACAGGCACTACACGGCCGAGACGGACTGGCTCCGCCCGCCGGGGACCACCGAGGACGGGATCGAGCGGCAGAAGCTGATGGCCACGGCGATCATCGAGAAGCCCGGCCGGATCGGCCCCGACGACCTGGCGGCGGTCTGGCTTCGCGACCTCGAGCCCGAGAAGATGCGCTACAAGCAGGAGCCCTTCGACCGCTCGCTGCTGGCGCTGGTGCGGGCGGGTGTCCCGCCGGCGGAGCTGGGGCGGCACTGGCCGTGGGCCAACGTGGTGTCGATGGCCCGCTCGTCGCACCCGCTGGGGCTGATCAACGCCGGGGACCCGCAGGCCGCCGACGACGACGCCTTCGACGTGGGAAGGGTCTACCTGCCCCCCGCGGCCGTCGGGCTGCGGTGGGCGGCGTTGTACGACGCGGCCATCGCCGAGGCGTGTCGGCCCGGCGCCACGGTGGAGTCGGTCCTTGACGCCGCCAAGCGGTTCGCAGGCTGCCGCGCCCAGGCCGGGGGCCTCTGCGCGCCCTATGACACCGTCGAGCGCGAACTCGCCCGGGCGCTGGAGCTGGCCGAGAGGCATGCCGATCCCATGGCCATGCGGGATGCGTTCTATGATTACTACCATGGGGGGGAGTACTTGACTTACGGCCTGTCACAGGCCAACGAGATCGTCTCCAAGGGTCTGGCCGTCTTCTCGCTCAGCCGGGGCGACCCGCGCCAGGCGATCCTCACGGCGGTGAACTTCGGCCGGGACACGGATTGCCTCGCCGCCGTCGCCGGCGGGCTGGCCGGGGCCCTGTCCGGGGCCGCCGCCGTGCCCCCCGAGTGGATCGAGCAGGTCGACGCCGCCACCGCCGCCGACAACTACACCAACAGCCCGCGCACCATCGAGCAGACCGCCGACGGTCTGCTGGAGGCCTTCGTCGCCGCCCAGCGCCGCCTCGGGGAGCACGCCCGGATCATGACCGGCCCGGAGTTTCTGGGGTAGGAGCCGCCCCCGGAAGCGCAATGAGCACGGCCCCTCAGACATCCATGCCGGCGCCCGACGGGGCGGACCCCGTCGCCGCCCATCGCCGCCGGGGGCTGATCTTCCTGTCGCTGGCCGTCGCGGCGGTGGGGTTCACCATGCACGTCCAGATGGGCGTGAACGCCAACTTCCTCGTCGAGGAAATGCACCTGACCGGCGCCCAGGTGGGGTTCCTGGAGGCCTTCCGCGAGTCCTGCGGCATCGTCGCCCTGGGCGTGCTGGCGGTGCTGGCGGGGCTGGCCGAGCCGCTGGTCGGCGCGGCCATGCTGGCCCTGCTGGCGGTGGGGCTGGGGGCGTACGCCTACGTGCGGACGTACCCCTGGCTGATCTTCTGGAGCCTTCTTTGGAGCCAGGGGCTTCACGTGTGGATGCCGCTGCCGAACTCCATGGCCATGGCCCTGGCCGAGGGGGGGCGGACCGGGCACCGCCTCGGCCAGATCCGCGCCGCCGGCGCCGTCGGCGCCGGCCTGGCCCTGGTGGCGGCGCTGGTCATGTACAAGCTGGGGGTGAGGATGCGGCCGCTGTTCCTGGTGGGCGGGGCGGCGGCGGTGCTGGCGGCGGCGGCGTGCCTGGGCATCCCCCGGCAGATCAAGACGCCGGGCCCCCGGCTGGTGTTCCGGAGGAAGTACGGGCTGTACTACCTGCTGTGCTTCCTGGAGGGCTGGCGAAAGCAGATCTTCATCGCCTTCGCGGGGTTCCTGCTGGTGAAGAAGTTCGGCGTTCCGCTGGACCGGATGCTGACCCTGTGGATCGCCATCCAGGCGGTCGGATGGGTCGCCTCGCCGATGGTCGGCCGGCTCATCGACCGCGTCGGCGAGCGGAAGGTCCTCGTGTTCTACTACGCCTGCCTGACGGGCTTCTTCGTCGGGTACGCCCTGATAGGCAGCCGCGTACTGCTCCAGGCGATCTTCGTCGTCGACAGCGCGTTCTTCGTCTTCGCCATGGCCCTGACCACCTACGTCAGCCGGATCGCGCCACCCGCCGAGCACACCCCCACCCTCAGCATGGGCGTGGCCATGAACCACGTCGCCGCCGTCACCATGCCGCTGGCCGGGGGGCTGCTGTGGAAGTACGCGGGGTATGAGTGGGCGTTCCTGATCGGCGCCGCCGCCGCGGCCGCCAGCATCCTGCCGGCGCTGTGCCTGCCCGGACGCGCCGCCGCCAGGTCCGGCTTCCGACAGTAGCAGGCGACCGCCGCGTCCAGGTCGCCGACCGTGAAGCAAACGTGGGCGACGGGCTCTATCATTCCGTCTCTCCGAAAGCTATGCTGTCCGTCGCGCCGCCAGGGCACGCGGTCCCGGCAGGCGCGGCAAGGGAACGCAGGCTCATGACGCAGCTCTGGCAGGCAATCGTCACGTTCCTCCAGCGGCATAGCGGGCTGTCCGCCAGCCTCGTTAACAGGGCGATGTGGACGGCCATCCTGCTGGGCGTGTACTTCCTGCTGCGCTGGCTGCTGGGCTGGCTTACCTTCCGGCGCGTCCAGGACGTGGGAAGGCGATACGTCGCCTCCAAGGCCGTCCGGTACCTCCTGGGCTTTGTCCTGTTCGCCGCCCTGGTGCGCGTCTGGGTGGGCGGGCTGGCGGCCTTCGCGACGTACCTGGGGATTCTCTCGGCCGGGCTGGCCATCGCCCTGAAGGACCCGCTGGTCAACCTGGCGGGATGGTTCTACATCGTCGTCCGCAAGCCCTTCGGCACCGGCGACCGCATCCAGATCGCCGGACACGCCGGTGACGTCATCGACGTCAGCCTCTTCCAGTTCACCCTCGTCGAGATCGGCAACTGGGTGGACGCCGACCAGAGCACCGGTCGGATCGTCCACGTGCCCAACGGGTGGGTCTTCCAGCACCCCACCTACAACTACACCCAGGGGTTCAACTTCCTCTGGAACGAATTGCCCGTGACGGTGACGTTCGAGAGCGACTGGGCCAAGGCCAGGGACATCCTCACCCGCATCGCGCAGGAGCATTCCGTCGTCAAGAGCGAAGAGGCCGCCGCTCAGGTCCAGAGGGCCGCCCGGCGGTTCCTGATCTTCTACCAGCACCTGACGCCGATCGTGTGGACCTCGGTGGCCCCCCACGGGGTGACGCTGACGATCCGGTACCTGTGCAAGCCCCGCGGGCGGCGGTCGTCGGCGGCGAGGATGTGGGAGGAAATCCTCCGCGAGTTCGCCCAGTGCCCGGATATCGACTTCGCCTACCCGACGACGCGGTTCTACCGCGGCGAGCTGGAGGGCAAGCCGGGTCTTCGCCCCCCGCCGTGAACGTCCTCCCCGGGCGCGCCGCGTCCGCCCGCCGGCCCAGCCGGGGGGGCTATTCCAGCGCGGAGGCCTGCTTGCTCCCGGGGGTGTACTGGTGCAGCTCGATGCGGTTGCCGTCGGGGTCGCCCAGCCACGCCTGCCAACTGCCGTCGCTCCCCATTTCCGGATCGGTGACCTCCGCCCCGCGCGCGCGGAGCCGTGAGACGGTCGCCTGGATGTCGTCGGTTTCCAGGCAGAAGTGGCGATAGGCCTGTCCCTTGGCCGGCGGGGCGGGATCGCCGGTGAACAGCTCGACGAACGTCCGGTTGCCGGCCTGAAGGTAGACGCCGAACCGCTCGCCCCGCTCGTTGAGGAAGTCGAATGCCGGCTTCAATCCCAGCTTGTCGACGTAGAAGGCGACGGACGCGTCCAGGTCGCCGACGGTGAAACAGACGTGGGCGATGCCCTTTATCATTACGTCTCTGGGGGGACTGTATTATAGTTGACCGGCCGGAAAGGGTACGTCGGCCCGGCACCGGCCGCAACACCGTGAGTGCCGACAGGAGAAGAAAGATGAGCGTGGACGGGCATGGGCGTCGGATGGGCTGGCTGGTCCTGGCGGCGGGGGCGGCATTCGGGTCTGCGGGCCCGGCGGCGGGCGAGCAGCCCGGGGCGCTGGAGGCCTTCTTCCGCTCCGGGCAGACCTTCATCACCTGGAAGGAATCGGGCGCGGCCAGGTACAACCTGTACCGGGCGGGCGAGCGGATCACCGACGTCAGGTCGGGCAAGCGGATCGCCACCGTCCCTGCCGGCTCGGGCACCTACGCCCTCGAGGCCAAACGGAGGTGGAAGGTCCTGGCCAAGGCCACCGGGAAGAAGGGCTACGGCGACCGGTACGTCATCCACGACAACCCCTCGGCGGATCCGGCCAAGATGCTCCCGCCGGAGACGGGGCTGTTCGTGCACACCGCCCGCGAGGCGGGGACGTTCTTCTACGCCGTCACCGCCGTGGACGCCGACGGCAAGGAGGACGCCTCGATCTCCGGCGCCAACAGCCTGGCCGAGGGCGTCGCCGAGAAGGTCCGGCCCGCCGGCGCGGTGCTTCTCTACCAGGGGGAAGTCAAGGACAAGAAGGGCGCCCCCGCCGGCGTCAAGCGGGCGTACTGCCACTGGATGGACGCGGCGGACTGGAACCCGGCCCCGGACGGCGGATACGCCTATAACTTCGGCGTGGGCGTGCCCAAGGGAAAGACCGCCCGCGGGATCATCATGTACCTTCACGGGTACAGCGGCTACTACGGGGTTCGGGGCCCGACGCGGGACCTGGTCAGCATCATCCCGGGCGATCCACACCAGACGTGGTTCTACGGCTACAAGGACCCGTCGGGCAAGAAGGTCGTCAACTACACGGAGCGTCGGATGGTGATGACGGTGGAGTTCGTGATCCGCCAGCTCCGGAGCGAGGGCCTCAAGATCAACAC
>CAZNSB010000082.1:0-13508 GCA_964575155.1 uncultured Planctomycetaceae bacterium
GGGAGACGGTGACGTAGTTGTTGATGGCGGCGTCCTGCTCGCGGCGGGCGAAGCGCCACATCCGCCGGACGAGGTCGCGCTTGACCTGCTCGCAGCCGGTCTCGTCGGCGAGGTTCCGCATCTCGTCGGGGTCGGTCCGGAGGTCGTACAGCTCGTCGGCGTCGAAGCCGTTGAAGACGTACTTGTGGTCGCGGGTCGTCACCGAGCGCTGGGTGTAGTACAGCTCCACGCCGTTGCACTGGGTGTGGATGTCCTCGCGCCAGTCCGTGGGCGTGTGGTTGCGGAGGAAGCCCGCCAGGCTGGCTCCGGTCAGGTCGCCGTCGGGTCTCCCGCCGGCCAGCTCGGTGAAGGTCGGGGCGAAGTCGGCCAGGGAGACGAACTGCTCCACCCGGCGGGGCGGGCCGATGATGCCCGCCGGCCAGCGCATCACCGCGGGGACGTGATACGCCCCGCGGAAGCAGGGAATGCCCTTGCAGAACAGCCCGTGGTCGCCGCAGTAGTCGCCGTGGTCGGAGCAGTACAGCACCAGTGTGTTTTCGGCCGCGGCCGCCGCCTCCAGCCCCGCCAGCAGCTTCCCGAAGAGATCGTCCAGGTAGGAGCAGTAGGCCCAGAAGTGGCGGACGCCCTCACGGACCTCTCGCTGGGTGAGCTGGCCGAAGCGCATGTCGCGCAAGCGCTTGTATATTCTGGGCTTGCCGGCCAGCTCGTCGTGGTAGCTGGGCGGCAGGGGCACGTCGGCGAGGTCGTAGAGGTCGAGGAACCGCTGCGGGGCCAGGTACGGGTCGTGCGGGGCGACGGCGCCGACGAACATCGCCCAGGGCCGACCGCCGCCGGCCAGTTCGGGAAGGGCCTTCAGGGCCTCCTCGACGGCCCGGTCGTCGTGGGCGTTGGTCTTCTCCCCCGTGCTCCCGTACAGCCGGTACGTGCCGTACCCCGGCCGGAGGATCTCCCCCTCCCCCCGGTCCGTCGGGTCGGGCTCGGCGGCGACCTGACGGTACCTCTCCCACGTCGGGGCGTGGACGTCGCCCGCGGCGGCGCTGACGAAGCGCTCCTCCCAGCACCGATCGGCCGGAGACTCCTCGATGCTCACGTGCCACTTGCCCGACCAGACCAGCCGGTACCCCGCCCCGGCCAGGTCCTCGCTCCAGAGGCGGACGCCCGGCCTCAGCCCGGCCGACAGCCGCTGGTCGTTGCAGACGTTGTTCCAGACGCCGTGGCGGGAGGGATACAGCCCGCTGTGGAACGTCGCCCGCGCCGGGCAGCAGTGCGGCGACGGGCAGTAGGCGTTCGTGAACGTCACCCCCTCCGCCGCGAACTTCTGGAGGTTCGGCGTCACCGCGGGGTGCTCCGGCAGCACCGTGTCCCCGCGCTGATGGTCGGTCATGAAGATCAGGATGTTGGGTCGATTCATAAGGCGAAGTCCGGAAATTCTCTGTCGAGCTGGCGCCCTGCGAATCCGCAAGCGTCAGCCCTTGTATCTGCCGGCGGGGCGGATCGCCTCATCTGCGCTTGCGGCTTCGCCAGCCATAGACGCTCTTCTTGTGCAGCGGCCAGTTATCGTACTCTCTCACGAAGTCCCAGTGCTGTTCCGGCAGACCCATCTTCATCGGATTCTCGTTGATGTATCGGATCGTGCGCCGGATGTCATCCGGCTGATACTGAAACACCTTCCACCCGGGGCCGCCCCAGACCGGATGCCCGGGGCGGTGTCCCGATCTCTGGAGCTCCACCCGGCTGGCGTCTTGGAGGTCCGCGATGATCTGCTCGGCGGCGCGCTTGTGCTTGCGGATGAGCACGTGGACGTGGTCGGGCAGGACGGCGCAGGCGTAGCAGGTGTAGCGCTGCCGTGCCATGCACTGTCCAAAGGCGGCGGCGACGCCCTGGATTTCCTCCGGCGTGAGGGCCAGCAGGTCGAACTTCAGAACGTCCTTCGCCCGCTCGTAGAACTCGCGGATGACCCACCCAACGGGCTGGACCTTCTTCCTGCCGAAATGAAGCTCCCCGAGGTCGGCGATGACGTCGCTGTGGATCGTGTGCGAGGCGCTTCCGCGGGGGTCGTTGGGCAGCCACCACCCGTATCCCGTCCCAATGAGGTGGTAGGCGATGACGATGTGGCGGTGGGGAGGCTTCATTCGTCCTGGCCATTTGTCTTCCCGAAACCGCAAGCGTGGATCATCGGCTGGTCAGGATCCCGCAGGCGTCGCGGACGCGCTGCATGGTGGCCTCGGCGACCGCGCGGGCCCGCTGGCCCCCTTCGCGGAGGATGTCGCGGACCGTGCCGGGGTCGGTCTCCAGCTCGGCGTACTTCTGGCGGGCCTCGGCGAAGTGCTCGTTGACCAGCTCGGCAAGGCGGGTCTTGGCCTGCCCGTACCCGTAGCCACCGGCTCGGTACTTGGCGGCGATGTCGTCGGCCTCTTCGGGTCCGGCCAGCAGCTTCAGCAGGGCGAAGGCGGTGCAGCGCTCGGGGTCCTTGGCCGCTTCCAGCGGGGTGGAGTCGGTGACGATCTGTCGGCAGCGCTTGAGGGTGGCCTTTTCGGACTGGAAGATCTCGATGTCGTTCCCGTAGCTCTTGGACATCTTCTGGGCGTCGGTGCCGGGGACGACGGCGACCTCGGGGACGATGTAGGCGTCGGGGACGACGAGGACGTCGCCGTAGGCGAGGTTGAACTTGATGGCGATGTCGCGGGTCATCTCCAGGTGCTGCTTCTGGTCGGCGCCGACGGGGACGATGTCGGAGTCGTAGACGATGATGTCGGCGGCCTGGAGGACGGGGTAGTCGAACAGCCCCATGTTGGGGGCCAGGCCCCGGGCGACCTTGTCCTTGTAGCTGTGGGCCTTCTCCATCATGCTGACGGGGCAGACGCAGTTGAGCACCCAGCAAAGCTCGGCGACCTGGGGGACGTCGGACTGGAGGAAGAAGACGCTGCGCTGGGGGTCGATGCCCAGGGCGAGCTGCCCCATCGCCACGTGCAGGGTGACGTCCTCCAACTGCTCCTTGTCGCTGATGCTGGTCAGGGCGTGGTAGTTGGCGATGAAGTAGAAGCACTCGTGCCCGGCTTCCTGGAGCTTGCGGAACTGCCGCAGCGCGCCGAAGTAGTTGCCCAGGTGCAGCCTACCGGAAGGTTGGATGCCTGAAAGCGATCTCATGGGTTCCCTCTTGCCTGTCCGATGCTTCTCATCTCAGCGAGCTGGGGGCGGCGTACGGCAGAAACCGGGCGTACCGGAACCACGCGTTGTCGGCCAGCTCGAAGGCCCCGCCGGGCAGCACCAGCTTGGTCGCCGGGCGGATCACGCCCCAGATCAGTTGCCCGACGGGGTTGAAGTTCAGGTTGACCCCGAGCAGGTGGATGAGCCAGGGCAGGAGGATGAGCCCGAACAGCACCGGCCGGCCGAAGCGGTGCTGCCAGGCCATGAACTGGGCGTGCCTCCGCGCCGGGAGGATCTCGCGGAGCACGTGGTGCCCGTCGAGGGGATACAGCGGGATCAGGTTGAACACCATCAGGGCGATGTTGATGCGGATGAGGAACACGAGCATGAAGGCGGCGACCCCGGCGACGGTCACGGGGGCGGTGGGTCGGTCGTCCACGGTGACGTTCAGGAACGACATGAGGATCAGCGCGGTGGAACCCAGGAGGATCAGCAGCAGGTTCATGCCGACCCCGGCCAGAGAGACGCAGATGTCCGCCTTGCCGGCAGGGCGCAGGTTGGCCGGCGTGACGGGCACCGGCTTGGCCCACCCGACCGGCCCGAACAGGAGGCACAGCGTCCCGAAGAGGTCCAGGTGGACCAGCGGGTTGAGGCTGACGCGTCCGGCCCGCTTGGCGGTGTCGTCGCCGAAGGCCAGCGCGACGCGGGCGTGCCCGTACTCGTGCAGGGTCAGGCTCGGCAGCACCGGCACGGCGATCAGCGCGATGCCGACCAGGTCGAACGGATGCATGGGCTCGTTTTACTTGACCGCCCGCCGGCGGGCAAGCATAATGCCCCCCTGGAACGCAGCGGCTCGCCGGCCGGACGGAAACGCTCCGCCGGCCGGGAAACGCCCGACATGGACGAGCCTCGCCCGAATCTCGAGCTGGCCCGGAAGGTGGTCGCCACCGAGGGCGCCTGCGTCGGCGCCTTGGCCGAACGGATCGGCCGGAGCTTCGCCGCCGCCGCCCAGGCCCTCCACCGCTGCGGCGGCACCGTGATCCTCACCGGCATCGGCAAGGCCGGCATCATCGCCCGGAAGATCTCGGCGACGCTGGCCTCGACCGGCACGCCCAGCATCTTCCTGCACCCGGTGGAGGCCCTGCACGGGGACCTGGGGCGGGTCCGCCGCGACGACGTGGTCGTCGCCCTCTCCCACAGCGGCGCCACCGCCGAGATCCTGCAACTGGTCAACCACCTCAAGGCCCGCGGGGCGAGGCTGGTGGCGATCACGGCCGAGGAGGCCTGCCCGCTCGCCGGCTACGCCGACATCGCCCTGTACTACGGGCAGGTGGAAGAGGCCTGCCCCCACGGGCTGGCCCCCACCGCCTCCACGAGCTGCATGCTCGCCCTCGGCGACGCCCTCGCCCTGACGGTCATGGACATGCGCCGGTTCAGCCCCGAGGAGTTCGCCGCCTTCCACCCCGCCGGGGCCATTGGCCGGTCCCTGCTGAAGGTCGAGGAGACCATGACCTTCCGCAAGGGCGACCGCCTGCCCGTGTTCCCCGAAGACCTCACCGTCCGCGAGGTCCTCCGGCGGGCCGAGAACATGCAACGCCGCGCCGGCGCCGTCCTGCTCACCGACGCCGACGGGAGGCTCACCGGCATCCTCACCGACGCCGACCTCCGCAGGAAGATCCTGGACGACGACGGCACCCTGCTGGGACGGGCCGTCCGCGACGTCATGATCCGCCAGCCCAAGCGCATCCGCACCGGCGAACTGGCCAGCGAGGCCCTGGCGATCCTGAACCGCTACCGCATCGACGAGCTGCCGGTGGTGGACGGCGCCGGCCGGCCCGTCGGGCTGCTGGACGTGCAGGACCTGGTCGGCCTGAAGACCTTCAGCCATGGCCAAGACTGACAAGGACCGCGCCCTGGAGGCGATCGAGCTGCTCGTCCTCGACGTGGACGGCGTGCTGACCGACGGGCGGATCGTCCTGGACGCCGACGGCCGGGACCTGAAGTGCTTCCACGTTCAGGACGGGGCCGGCATCAAGTACTGGCAGCGCGCGGGCAAGCACCTCGCCCTCCTCAGCGGGCGGAGCAGCCCCGCCGTCACCGCCCGCGCCGCCGAGCTCGGCATCGCCATCGTCATCCAGGACGCCAAGCAGAAGCTGCCGGCGTACGAGAGCGTGCTGGAGAGGCTGCATCTGGGCGACGCCCAGGTCGCCGTCATGGGCGACGACCTGCCCGACCTCCCGCTCATGCGCCGGTGCGGGCTCGCCATCGCCCCCGCCAACGCCGTCGAGGAGGTCCGGGCCGCCGCCGCGCTGGTCACCGCCGCCCGCGGGGGCCACGGGGCGGTCCGCGAGGCCATCGAGTCCGTCCTCCGGCGGACGGGGAAGTGGCAGGAGATCCTGGACGGATACCGCCGGGAGCGACCATGAACAAGCGGCTGATCTTATTGGCGGGAAGCGCCGCGGCCCTGGTGCTGCTCCTGGCCGCGTACTGGTTGCACTTCCGCCCCGCCGCAGACGAGGCGGGGCGGCGGGTCCGTCGGCCGATCGCCCCCGGCACCGAGCAGCCGGCCGAGTTCGCCGGTATGCAGGCCGACCCCGGAAAGAAGCTCAGGATCGTACAGTACACCCGGGACCACCGCCTCCAGGCCGTCTACCTCGCCGAGTCCTGGAAGAAGGTCGGCGAGAAGATTCATCTCCAGGACCCGCGCGTGGAGTGGTACCTCCGCGGCGGGGAGCTGGTGCGGATCCGGGCGCGGGAGGGGAGGGTGACGGCCCAGGAGGTCGCCGGGAAGGTGAAGGTCCGCGAGGGCGAGCTGGTCGGGGACGTGTGGATCGTCCTCGACCGCAGCACCGACCCGAGCCGCCTGCCCCTGGAAACCCGCCCGGAAGACTCCGTCCGAATCCACGTCGACGAGGTCCGGTTCGACAACGACCTGCTGACGATCGACTCCGACAGCTACGTCAGCCTGTTCGCCAGGGAGGCCGACATCCTCGGGAAGGGGCTGCGGCTGGCGTGGAGCGAGGGCCCGCGGCAGTTGCGGGAGCTGCGGATCCGCCGGGGCGAGTACATGTGCATCCGCGAGGGGCAGGAGCGATTCGTCAGCGACGTGCTTCTTCCCGGCGGCATCCAGCCGGACCGGGCGCCGACGACGGCACCGGCCGAATCCGGCGCCCTCCCGCGGGCGCCCGCCGGAGGGGGCGCCGGGCCGCTGCCGCTGGCCCTGATGGCCTCGGCCCTGGCCGCCACGCCCACCCCGCCGGCCAGCGCCCCGGCGAGCATGCCGGCGACGGTCCCGGCGAGCATGCCGGCGACGGCCCCGGCGAGCATGCCGGCGACGGCCCCGGCGAGCATGCCGGCGGCCGGGGCGGACGACCGCCCGCCGGTGGTCCCGGAGACCTACGTGGCGGTGCTGACCGGCGACGTGCGGGTCCGGAGCGGCGCCCGCCGGGTCCGCGGCGCCGACGAGCTCAAGCTGGTTTTTGACTTCACCCCGCCCCAGCGCCTCCGCGCCCCGGCGACGCGCCCCGTCGATGCCCCCGCCGCGCCCCCGACGCCGACCTTGCCGCACCGCCCGGGCCCCCGCACCCGCCCGGCGGATCGCCCCGCTACGGCCCCCCCGGCCGAGGCGCCCAGAGCGGCCGAGCCCCTCTTCGTCACCTGGAGCGGGCCCCTCGTCATCACCCCCTTCCGCAGCCGGCGGCGGATCCCCCCGCCCCAGGAGGTCCCCAAGCGGTTCGACGTCTCCGGAAGGGGACGCCGGGTGGAGCTGACCGACGGCGGGACGCGGGCCGTCTGCGAACGCTTCGAGGTCCACTCCCGCCTGAAGGCCCGCCAGCCGGGCGACGCCGAGCAGCGCCGGGGCAAGCTCACGGTGGCCACCGGCGAGCTGGCCGGCAGTAATACCCGCCCGGTGGAGCTGAGCCTTCCCAGCGGGGAGCGGGTCTCGGCCCGTCGGGTCCGGTTCGACCGCGACAGCGGGCTGGTGAACCTGGACGGGGCCGGCACCATGCACCTGCCCGGAGGCGGGCAACTGGGGAGGGACAAGACCCCCGCGGAGGCCCGCCGGCGCCAGGGGCTGGACGTCGCCTGGAAGAAAGAGGTCGAGCTGTCCTTCGGCGAGCAGGGCATCGAGACGGAGGCGGGGCGCCAGCGGCGGGACTACCTGCGGTCGGCCGATTTCGCCGGGGCCGTCCACGTCCGCCAGGGGCGGATGCAGGACCTCCAGGCCGACCGGCTCGAGGTGAAGTTCCACGAGCCGACCGGGCCCGAAGACCCCGTCAACCGCGCCGCCTCCCTCCATGCCGCCGGCGGCGTCCACCTCGCCGACGCCGAGACCGGCGACTTCATCAAGTCCCACACCCTGGACGTGGAGATGGGCGCCGGGCCCGAAGGCGGGACCGTCCCCGCCAAGGCCGTCGCCCGGGGCAAGGTCTCCGCCCGGCAGCAGGACACCGACATCGCCGCCGATTCGCTGAAGGTCACCTTCGCCTCGCGGCGCGACAAAAAGACCCGGCGGGTGCGCGTCCGGCCGAAGCGGCTGGAAGCCGCCGGCAAGGTCAAGATCACTGACCGCAGCGACCCCGACCGGACCGTCGTCGCCGAGGCCGACGAGCTCCTCACCGACCTCGACGCCCGCACCGCGACGCTCCGCGGCGACCTGGCCAGGGTGGCCCAGACCTACCGGCTGACCCCCGCCAAGAAGGACCAGAAGGGCCGCACCGAGCGCAACGCCGTCGAGGGCGAGGAGATCGTCCTCGATCAGAAGGGCGAGAGCGCGAAGGTGAACGGCCGGGGCCGCCTGCGGTTCCACTCCGACACCGACATCAGCGGCACCAGGGCCGAGAAGCCCCGACCCGTGGAGATCACCTGGACCGACGGGATGGAGTTCTCCGGCAAGAAGCGCACCGCCGCGGTGATCGGGGATGTCCGGCTGGCGACCGCCGGGGACACCATGGAGTGCCAGAAGATGCGGGTCCGCTTCGCCCCCCGCCCGGCGGGACCCGCGACGGGCCCCGCCACCCGCCCCGCCGCCCGCGATCAGGCCGCTCGCTTCCGCGCCGAGAGGATCGCCACCGTCATCGCCGAGAAGGACGTTCGCCTGGAGTCGGTCCGCACAGACCCCAAGGGCTTCCTGCTGCGGCGGGTCCTGCTGCGGTCGCCGAACAAGGTGCAGTACGAGGCCGCCGCCGAGAAGCTCGACTGCTTCGGCCCGGGCACCCTCTCGGTGGAGGACTACCGCCCGCCGGTCAAGAGGGCGGCGGGGGCGGCCAGCGACGTCCTGCTTTCCGGCGGCATCCCCCGCCCCTCGCAGTCGGCCTTCGACTGGAAGGAATCCATGAAGATGGACCAGAAGGAGCGCGTCGTCCGCCTCGCCGGGGGCGTCAAGATGGCCCACCGCAGCGGCGAGAAGGTGCTGCTGTCCAAGAAGCTCAAGGTGCCCCCCTGGGGCAAGCTGCCCAAGGGCAGAAAGACCATGATGGTCTGCGACCGGATGCTCGCCCGGTTCGACCCCCCGGACGACAAGCCCGACGACCGCGCCGACTCCCTCGGCGGGCCGAAGGTCGGCGACCTCGCCCTGTTCGACGCCCGCGGCGACGAGAACGACGTGAACCTGGTGGACGGGCCGCGGCAGGTGCTCTGCCGGCGGGTGCTCTACCAGCGGGCCAGGGACCTCGCCATCATCTGGGGCTCGCTCCCCGGAGAGCCCCTCAAGGACGCCGTCCTCTACCACGAGGACAAGGAAAGGGGCACCCTCAACAGTTGGAAGAGCCCCAAGCTCATCTGGCACCGCCAGACCAACCGCATCGAGGCAAAGGACGTCGAGGTCCGCGGGGGAAGGTGACTTGATTGCGGATTGCGATTGCGGATTGGCGAGCGTCAATCCGAAATCCGCAATCCGCAATCCGCAGTCCGCAATTCAGAGGGCCTCGTTCATCGACCCGCTGCGGAAGCCCTCCAGGTCGACCGTCACGTAGGTCCACCCCAGGGCCTTGAGGGGCTCGACGATCTCCTCGGGCATGGCCGCCAGCTTCTTCACCTCCCCGGCGGGGACCTCCACGCGGGCGATGTCGCCGTGGTCGCGGACCCGGCAGGCCCCGAAGCCCAGCTCGTGCAGCATCGCCTCGGCCCGCTCGATGCGGGAGAGCCTTTCGGTGGTGATGGGCTGGCCGTAGGGGATTCGGCTGGCCAGGCAGGCGTCGGCCGGCTTGTCCCAGTTGGGCAGGCCCAAGGCCTTTGCGGCGGCGCGAACCTCCGGCTTGGTGAGCCCGGCCTCCAGGAGCGGGCGGGCGGCGCCGATCTGCTCGACGGCCTTGAGGCCCGGGCGGAAGTCGCCGGGGTCGTCGGCGTTGGCCCCGATGGCCACCGCCGCCAGACCTTCCTTCTCGGCCAGGGCCTTGAGCCGGACGAGAAGCTCCTGCTTGCAATAGAAGCAGCGCTGCGGCGGATTGGCGGCGAAACGGGCATCGTCCATCTCCGCCGTCTCGATCTCCGCCAGCCGGACGCCCAGCTGACCCGCCAGCCGGCCGGCCGCCTCTCGCTCCGCCGCCGGCAACAGGGCCGACACACCCAACCCCGCCAAAACCTTCTCCGCCCCCAGCGTCTCCGCCGCCAGCGCCAGCAGCAGCGTGCTGTCGGCCCCGCCCGAGAACGCCACCACCACCCCGCCGAGGCCGCGCAGAATTTCCCGGCAGCGGGCGAGCTTCGCCCGCAGCGCCGGCTCCGGCATGTGGGAAGCACTTGTGTTCATTGACGCTCCCTGCGGCCCATTCTAGGCGTCGGCGCCCGCGCGGGCAACGAACGAACCCGGCGCCCGGCCGGTGGCATGGCGGCCGGCGTTCGCCGCCATGTCCTGGGCCGCCATGGCCCGGGTTGACCTCAGGACGAGCATGGCGGCACATCCCGACGTACGTCGGGACCGCCATGGCACCAAGTTCACAGCGTCGGCTACCGCCGGCCGAGGACCTGGCGGCAGTACCTCGCCGTGGAGCGCGGGGCGTGATTCTCGACGAGCTGCTTGCCGGAGAGCCCGGGGTGTCGGCGGCGGAGCTTGGCCAGACGCGAGGGCCCGGCGTGGTAGGCGGCCAGGGCCAGGTGGAGGTCCCCGCCGAAGCGGTCCAGGAGCATCCTCAGGTAGGCCGTGCCGATGAGGATGTTGTACTCCGGGTCGAACAGGTCGCCTCGCCGCCCGGCCGTACGCTCCAGCACCTCGCGCTCGGCGATGGGAGTGATCTGCATCAGCCCCCTGGCGTTCTTCTTCGAGACGGCGTCGGGCTTTCCGCCGCTCTCGGCGACGATGACGGCGGCGACCAGCTCGGTGGGCAGGGCGTTGGCCCGGGCGTGCCGCCAGATGATCTCGCGGTATCGCCGTGCTCGGCGGACCTTGGCGCGGGCGTTGCACCAGGCTGCGAGGCGCAGGGCGGCGTAGCCGCCGGCGGTCAGGATCGCCGCGGCGGCGAGGACGAACACGAGCTTCTTGCGAGTGGGTCGCACGGAATTGGCTTATTCCGGTCTTATCGTCCCACGGGTGAACCCGTGGCTTTGGGGGTTCTCCACGGTCCCACGGCATTCCGGTCTTCCGGTCAGTAATGGTAGGTCCGGATCCAGTTGATCTGGGCCTTGGCGAAGTCGGCGTGCCTGCCGGCGGGGAACTTGCTGAGGTAGCTCTGGTAGGCGTCGAGGGCCTTGTCGTAGGCCTTGGACTCCATGTGGCAGCGTGCGACGGCCAGCATGGCGTCCTCGACGCGCTTGTCGTTGGGGTAGTTGTAGCAGAACTGCTGGTAGCTCTTGACGGCCTGGTCGAACTTCCCCTTCTTGAGGTGGTAGGCGCCGACCTCGTAGAGTGCGTTGACGGCCTGCTTGGTTCCGGGGTAGCGGGCGAGCAGTTGCTGGTAGGCCGCAAAGCCCTTGTCGGGGTCCTTGAGGTACTTGGTGTATATCTCGCCGATCCGGTGGAGCGCCTTGCCGGCCATGTCGCCCATCTTGAACTTCTCGACGACCTTCCGGTAGGCGGCGATGGCGCGGAAGAGCTCTGCGTTGACGCGGTCTCGCTTCGAGCCGCTGGTCAGCACGCCCAGGGCGTCGGGGGTCCAGACGTCCTCGTCCAGCTCGGCGCCGGGGCGGGCCTGGGAATGGTATCGCCGCCTCAGCTCCATGTCGGCCAGCAGCCTCGCCCGCTGCCGCCCGCTGCGGCGGCGGAGGACGATCCGCTTCTTGTCGAGCTTTCCCAGGGCGCGGGCGGCGTACTCGTGGGTGTGCCCGATCCAGTACTGCCCGTCGTCGGCGAGTCGGCTTTGGGGGTAGTCGGCCACGAGGCGGGCGAGGACCTCCCGGGCGGCGGGGAAGTTCTCCGTGAGAAGGTGGGCGACGGCGGCGGTGTACAGCCCGTCGGCGGCGCGGACGTGCTTGGGGTAGTTCTGGGCGACCCTGGTGAACTCCACCGCCGCCTTGGTGTTGTTCTTGAGCTGCTTGTGGAGCAGGGCGGCGATCTGGTACTGGGCCTCGGGTGCCTTGGGGCTGGCGGCGTTGCCGGCGAGGAAGTCGGTGTACTGCTGGATCTCGTCCAGCAGCTTGATCCGCGCCTTGCACAGCTTGACGTGCTTGTACTTGGGAAACTTCTTGAGGTACAGCTCGTACAGCTCGCGGGCCTTTTTCCACTCACCGAGGTTCTCCAGGCACGCCGCCGCCTCCACGTACGCCTCGGACGTCTGGTTGCCCTTGGGGAAGTACTCCATCATCTCGGTGTAGGCCCCGAGGGCCTCGGTGAAGAGCAGGTTGTCTCGGAAGCCCCTGGCGACGGCGAGCAGGGCGTCGTCGGCGTCCTTCTTGGTGGGGAAGAGGTTGAGGAAGAGCAGGTAGGCCCGGATGGCGTCGTGGTGGCGCCCGGCCGCCTCCAGCCGGCGGGCGATCCGGAACATGATCGGGTGGACGAACTTCCCGCGGAGGACGCCGGCGGCCTTGCTTTCCGGCACCCGGACGCGCGGTGCGTAGGCCCGCTTGGCCCGGCGGGCCTCGTCCGTGCCCATCGGCATGCGGACCTCGAAACGGTTCTTCCCGACCACCCGCCAGCTCAGCTCGGCCAGTCCGGTCGGATCGATCCGCTCCTTCAGCGTGTCGATGACCTGCTGCACCACCTCGGTGCCGCCGGCCCGGCCGACGCGGATGACGTCGAAGGCGGCCTCCAGCTCGGCGAGTTTCCTTCGCGTCATCCGCCCGAAGATGCCGTCGGGCTTCAGCCCGGTCCGCTTCTGAAAGTCCAGCACGTTGGCGTACCCCAGCCGACGCAGCCGCTCGCCCACGGCCAGTTGCCGGTAAGGCAGCTCGGCCGGATAGCGCGCGGCGTACTCGGCATAGACCTCCAGCGCGGCCACGGGGGCGTTGAGCTTCCACTCATGCAGCCTGGCGACGCTGAGGAGGGCGTCGCGGCCCTGGGCGGTGTGGGGATGTGCGGCGGCGACCTGGCGGTAGAGGGCCACGGCGGCCTCATGTTCCTTCACGTGCTCGAGGAGCTTTCCGATCTTCTCCAGCCGGCGGAGGCACCCGGCGGGATCGGCCGGCAGATCGGCCAGGAAGTGGTCCTTGGCCTTCATGACGGCGGGCAGGGCCTCGGCGGGGGGCCTGAGGGCGATGAGCTTCTGTGCCTCGGCCAGCAGGGCCCGCCCGCGGAGCTGCCCGATGCGCTTGGCGTCCGCCACCGCCGCCCCGCCGGCGGCGAGGGCGTCCAGCACCTTGGCGGCCGCGGCCAGGTAGCGTTTTATTGCGGCAATGTCGGCCTCGACGATGGCCCGGCTGATGAGGGCGTCGGCGCGGAGGAAGGCCGCCTCGCGGGCGAGGGAACGGTCCTTGAGCTTCACCCCCGCCAGGACCGCCAGCAGCGAATCCAGGGTGGCGGGGTCCTGGCTGTCGCCGGCGATGACGCCCAGTTCCCAGAGGGTACCGGCGGCCTGATCGCGCGGGCAGTCGGCCTGGAGGATGGCCGCGGCCGCTTCCACGGCTTCGGGGGTCCACCTGCCCTGGGCGCGGACGATGAAGTCGATGATCCTGGAGAGGACCTGGCGCTTGGCGCCGGCGTCGGTGGTCTGCCCCAGCAGATCGCGGAGGGCGGCGATCCGGCGCTGGCTGGTCCACCCGTCGGCCTCGACCAGGAGCAGCTTCAGGCGCGCCTCCTCGCGGACCCCCGCCGGCAGCCTGGCGTTGTCGGCGACGGCCCGCAGCAGCCGCCGGGGCTCGCCGGCGACGGGCGTCTCCCAGTCGTTCTCGGCCAGGGCGATCGCCGAGCGGGCGCCCCATTCGGTGTTCGGGTACAGCTTGAAGGCGGTCTCGAAGCCCGCCCGCGAACGGGCCTGCTCCGACTCCCGCTGCGC
>CAZNSB010000083.1:0-11810 GCA_964575155.1 uncultured Planctomycetaceae bacterium
GTGTCGTAGTGCTGCTGGTCGGAGGTGATTAGCAGGATGTTCGGACGGAGCGTAGCCATGTCTTCTCTCGTTGGGTGCGACGGTCAACGACGAAGTCCGAATGACGAATGGCGAATCAATGACGAAGTCCGAATGACGAAAACCGCCGTCATGTCCTATTCGGGTTTCGTCATTCGTCATTACGGCATCAGCCGTCAGCCGCTGCCGCGCCCGAGGCCGCTGTCGATGAGGTAGCGGGCGCTCTGGCGGCAGGCCTCGGTCATGTCGGTGGCGCAGTGGTCCAGCTCCACGATCAGCCAGCTCAGCACCTACGGGTCGGCGGCGGCGACGACGGCGGGGATGTCCATCTTCCCGGCGCCGACGGCGGTGTGCGGCCGGTCGCGGACCAGCGGGCCGTCCTTGACGTGCAGCAGCGGGATGCGCCGGGCGTGGCGGGCGAGGACCTGGGGGACGTCCACGGCCCCGAAGTTGGCGGCCCAGTACACATCGAGCTGGCTGAACATTTCAGGCGCCTCGCGGAGGATCGTTTCGTAGGGCATCTCCCCGTCGATGACGTCGAACTCCCAGTAGTGGTTGTGGTAGCCGAACTTCATGCCGGCGGCGCGGGCGAGCTCGGCCGCCTCGCGCAGCAGGTCGGCGCTGGCCTTTCGGGCGTCGGCGGTGGCGAAGTCCTTCGGCCCGAGCCCGGCGACGATCATGTCGGTCCCGAGGGCCCCGGCCTCGTCCGCCCGCTGGGCGACGGTCTGGTTCGTCGGCACGGGCCCGTGCGTCGAGCAGCACACCAGGTTCAGGTCGTCGAGGACTTTTCGCAGCTCAACGGGGGCCATGCCGTGGAGCCCGGCCGGCTCCACGCCGACGTAGCCCATCCGGGCCACTTCGGTCAGCACGCCGACGAAGTCTTCCCTGGCCCTGTCCCTCAGCGAGTACAACTGCAAAGCGATCGGTTTCATGAAACCTTCCTTCCTCGATGCATCAGGTTGTCTTGGTCCGCTCGACGAAAGCGGCGTAGTCCTCGGGGGTGTCGATGCCGGGCGGCGCCGAGTCGATCACGGCGACGGCGATGCGGCGGGCGTTCTCCAGCGCCCGGAGCTGCTCGAGCTTCTCGACCTGCTCGGCGGGGGTCTGCGCCATCCCGGCCAGCGCGACCAGGAAGGCCTTTCGGTAGGCGTAGACGCCGAGGTGCAGCAGGTACTCGGCGCCGGCGCCGTCGCGGTCGAAGGGGATCGTCGCGCGGGAGAAGTACATCGCCGACCCGTCGCGTGCCAGCACGACCTTCACGTTGTCGGGCCTGGCCGCGTCCCCCGCCGACAAAGGCGCGGCCAGCGTCGCCATGGGCGCTCCCGAGTCGACCAGGAGGGCAACGAGGCGATCGACCGCGGCGGGGTCCGTCTCCGGCTCGTCGCCCTGGACGTTGACGACGATGTCGTCGCCGTCCAGGCCGATGGCCCCGGCGGCCTCGGCCAGGCGGTCGGTGCCGGTGGCGTGGTCGGGTCGGGTCATGATGGCGGGGGCGCCGAAGGCCTCGACCGCCCGGACGATCCGGGCGTCGTCGGTCGCCACGTACACCGCCTGAACCTTCCGCGCCCGCCGCACCGCCTCCACCACGTGCTGAATGAGGCACTTGCCCGTCCGGTCCAGCAGGGGCTTGCCCGGCAGCCGGGTCGAGCCGTAGCGCGCGGGGATGATCGCGACCGTCCGCATGCCCTTCCTTTGCCCGGGCGAGCGCTTCGGAGTTGCCGCGGGGCGACGACGAGTGTATTCTCGCCGGCGGCGAATGCAACGGGATTCCGCGATTATGACCGGCCGGTGCACCGACCACGCGAACCTCGACCTGGCCCAGCTCCACCTGGACGTCTGCTTCGGGCGCTCCGGGGGAAAGATCATCTGGCAGCCGAGGATCCTCTGCTGGTGGTCGGACAAACGGTTCCTCGGTGAGCCCCTGCCCGAGCCGTACGAGCACATGACCGAGGCCCAGATGTACCGCCACCTCCAGTGCTCCAACCGCCTGTACCACTACAACGCGTGCTTCGAGCGCATCGAGGACCCGCGGGTGAACGTGATCCGCCGGCAGGTCAATGACGCCGACACGGAGACGGTCTGGGAGACCCCCGTGGGCACCCAGACGGCCGTCGATCACCGCTCGCGGCACCACCGCTCCGTCGTCCACGCCAAGTGGCCCATCCGCGACGCCGCCGACCTTCGCGTCGCCGCCTGGCGGGCCGATCACGCCACCTGGCGGTGGAACCAGGAGGCGTTCGACCGCGTCGCCGCCGAATGGGGCGACCGGGGCGCGCCCACCATCTACATGCCGCGAGTCAACGTCCAGGACCTCTACATCAACACCATGGGCGTCGAGCAGGCCGTCTTCGCCCTCCACGACTGCCCCGGCGACGTCGAGGGGTACTTCGCCGCCCTCGACGCCTCCCACGACCGCCTCATCGACGTCATCAACGCCTCCCCGATCCGGATCGTCAACTTCGGCGACAACGTCCACGCGGGGACGCTCTCGCCGGCGCTGTTTCGCAGGTACGTCCTGCCGGCGTACCGGCGCCGTTGCGAGAAGCTGCACGCCGCCGGGACGTTCGTCCACGCCCACTGGGACGGCGACTGCAAGCCCCTGCTGCCTTACGCGAAGGACACCGGCCTGGACGGCATCGAGGCGATCACCCCCGTCCCCCAGGGCGACGTCACGCTCGAGGAGATCAAGGCCGCCCTCGGCGAGCGGATGTTTCTCCTCGACGGCCTGCCGGCCATCTATTTCGACCACACCTTCAGCGAGGAGGTGCTGATCGAGTGCACCCGGCGGATCATCGAGCTGTTCGCCCCGAGGCTGATCCTGGGCATCAGCGACGAGATCTCCTCCACGGGCGACATCGCGCGGGTCCGCACCGTCGGGCGGATCGTGGACGACTACAATGCCGCCCTCGCCTGAGGAGGAAGACCGCCCATGAGCAGAAGGCTCTTCATGGACGCCGTGGTCCGCAGGAACGACTCCGGGCAGGTCGCCTTCGGAACCGGGACCTCCATCGCCTGCCGGGAGCTGATGGACCACGTCGGCGTTCACTTCCCCGAGGCCCACCTGGACGGGGAGAAGATGGCTGCCCTGGCGCTCGCCGGGCACGGCGTCGTCGGCCTCGACGTGGTCATGCCGCTGTTCAGCGTCTGCCACGAGGCCGCCGCCCTCGGATGCCACGTCAACTGGGGATCGCCGGAGGCCATGCCCGAGCCCGGCAGGGGCATCTGCCGAGACGCCGACGACATTCGCATCCCCCCCGACCTGCTGACCCGCCCCGCCTGCCGAGCGCCCCTTCAGGCCATCGCCCTGCTGAAGAAACGCCTGGGCGAGGACGCGGCGGTCTGCGGGAAGGTCTTCGGCGGGTGGACCCTCGGATATCACCTCTTCGGCGTGGAGGAGTTCCTCATCGGCACCATCGACGACCCCGGCGGGACGCATCGGATCATCGAGAAGCTCACGCAGGTCACCCTGGCGTTCGGACGGGCACAGGTCGACGCCGGCGCCGACTGCATCCTGCTCGGCGACCACGCCACCCGCGACCTGTGCAGCCCCGCCGCCTACCGCGACTTCCTCATGGGCGTCCACGCGGAGATCGCCCGGCAGATACCGGTCCCGGTGATCCTTCACATCTGCGGGGACACGGCCGACCGGATCGGCATGATCGCCCGGACGCACCTGGCGTGCTTCCACTGGGACACCAAGACCGGGAGGCCCCGGCAGGTCCGCGCCCTCGCCGGTGAAGAGCTGGCGCTGATGGGCGGGATCAGCAACTACAAGCTCCTGGACGGCGAGCCGGAGGAGATCGCCGCCGACGCCGTCGAGGCCGCCACGGGCGAGACCGACATCGTCGGCCCGGAGTGCGCGATCCCGCTGGGGACCCCGCTGGCCAACCTCAAGGCCATCGCCGCGATCGGGCGGAGGCCGTGAGTCAGCCAAGGGCGGTCGGCCTGACCGGCCCCACCTACCGGGATTAGTAAAAACGTTTACCCATCGAATGGCCCGCTGTAACCTCGTAAAGCCTTTGCCACAAACGACTTGCGTAGATACCCCGCCGGGTTGACAAGTAAAAACGTTGGGGGCCCCGTCGAACATAAGTGCCTGTTTCGCAAGTACTTATAAGTAGTCGGTCCCCGGGGCGTTTACCCGTCGGGGACCACCGACCCGCATGGCGGGAAACAGCGCCCGCCATGGCACCGGGGCTCGCATGGCGGGAAACAGCGCCCGCCATGGCAGCGGGGCACGCATGGCGGGGAACAGCGCCCGCCATGGCACCTGGGCCCGCATGGCGGGAAACAGCGCCCGCCATGGCACCAGGGGGGATTACTAAAGGGGCTTTAGTATTCGCGCGCCCTCCATTGGGACGTAAGCTTTCCTTCGCAAAAGAGTTACGCAGTCCGACGGGCGCGGGGAATACTAAATTGCTTCGCCCCTTTTCTGCTGTAAGTCCTTTCCTGCAAAGGGCTCGCTTCCCGCCGCGTTTAGCAATGCCCCCGCCGGGGGCGCGTTTCTGTGAGTCCTTGACTGACAAAGTCTTATATCCATTCCCGGAGGGCGCGCCGGCCCTGCCGGCTTCGCCCCGGCCCCTGCCGGGGCCTGCCTCCACCCTCCATGTAGTGCCGTCAGTCGGGGCTGTCTCAGGAGGCTAAGCATTTGCCGGTAAAGGGGTTATAGCCACAAACCCGCCCCCGGGCCCCGGCGGGGAAAAACCAATAAAAAAGGGTCAGCCGGTGGCGGGGCGTCTGGGCCGAAGCAGGTACGCGGAGACGGAGACGGCCGCGGCGGCGGCGGCGGCGGCCAGGACGACGGCCCCGGCCGCGACGGCGGCCGTCCACAGATGCCACCCGGCCCGGGTGGCGTGGGGCAGGAGTGCGGCCAGCAGGGCCAGGAGGACGGGCGCGGCGAGGCCCGGGACCTTGTCGCGGGCGCGCCAGGGAAGCTGCCGGTCGCCGCGACGGCGCCGCCAGAGGAGCCCGGCGGCCCCGACGAGCCAGAGGAGCACGACGTGCCCGGTCCACAGCCCGCAGGCGGCCCGGCGGGCGGGGGTGGAGGCGATCAGGTGCAGCCCACCCGTCATCGCCGCAAGGAGCATGACGACGTGGACGAGGAAGACGCTCCGGCTGGGCAGCCCGCGCCGCCAGAGGCCGGACGCCGCCACCCACACGGCCGTGACGGCCGCGGCGAGGTACAGGCCGAGGCACCGCTGGCAGACCGGCAGGGCCCGCCCGTCGGCGACGAAGCAGTGCCCCTGCCCGCAGAGGTGCGAGAGCACTTCCGCAATCGCGTCGGTCACTGGGAGGGACCCCCCGCCGGCCGGGTCGCCAGCTTCGACAGGGGGATCTCCACCCGGGTGATCTCCTTGCCCTCCGGCGTGAAGTACACGATCCACCCGGCGCGCTTCTTGTCGTCCTTCTCCCTCATGTGCTTGAAGGCGACGCGCTTCCCGTCCGGCGCGAAGGTGGGATTGTACATGAGCTCCTTATCGTTGTCGGCCTTCCAGTGCCGGAGGACCTTCCCGTCGCGGGCCAGGAACAAGACCTCGCTTCCGGAGCAGACGACGCTGTGCCGCTGGTCCGGGGCGAGGGCCAGGGCGACGAACCCGGGCTCGTCGCCCTTCAAGGTGATTCTCAGCGGGCGGGAGTCGACGACGGTGCCGTCGGACTTCACGAGGTGGAGCACGTGCACTCGCTTCTTATCCTTCTTCCTTTCCGCCAGGAGCGCGAGGGTCTGCGCGTCCTTCCACGCCAGCCCGAGGGGGGAGATCTTCTCTTCCTTCGGCCAGCGCCGGTACGTCGCCGACTGCCCGTCCGTTCGGATGAAGGCAAGCATCCTCTCGTGGGCCAGGGCCATGGTCCTGCCGTCCGGGGAGAGGCAGCCGACCGTCGCGGGGGCCCCCAGCAGGCGCTGCTTCTTCGATCCGGGCGCCAGCGCCATCACCCCCCGGGCCGTGCAGAGGTAGATGACCTTGCCCTCCCGCCCGTACTGCGGGCGCAGGAACATGTACAGGAGGAGGTAGGTCTCGGAGGCTTTTTCCTCTACGGGAAGCCGGACGGGCATCGTCGAGACCACGGCGTCGGTCTTGGCGTCGCGGACGACCAGGACCCCCGCCAGGTGCCCCCGGGTGGTGGCGTTCTTGATCAGCTCGGCGAACAGGTCGACGGGGGGGAGCATCAGGTGCTCGGTCTCGACCTCGTCCGGCCCCGGCCAGGTGGGGGAGGGGCGCGAGGCCGGAGCCGTGGCCGGGGCTTGGCGAAGCGAGGACATCAGCTCGTCCCAAAGCTTCTCCTTCTTTCGGGCGTGCTCTTGTCTGGCCTTGGCCTGGGGCTCGGTGAGGAGCGGAATCCTCAGGTAGGCCAGGTGCTTTCCGTCGGGGCTGTAGGCGGGGGCCGAGAGCATGTGCTGGTTCGTCTCCTCGACGACGCGGAGCTTCCGGGCCCCCGTGAGCACCATGAGCCGGTAGTTCTGGTGGCCCGCCACGCCCGCGCTCTCGCTGTCGAACGGCTCCATGGTGACGAAGGCGAGGTCCTTCCCGCTGGGGGAGAAGGCCATGGGGCTCTCGGTGCAGGCCAGCAGGTGCCACAGCAGCACCCCGCCGGCGACGGCGACGGCGAGGATGCCCTTCCAGCCGGGGGTCCCGGCGCTCTCTACTTGTCGTACCATGACGGCTTCCTCGAATAGAGTGTGGGCTGTTTGTCCCTGGGGCGAAGGATCGCCCGCAGCAGGCTCTTGGCGGCGATGGTGGTGCCGCGCCCGATCAGGGCTCGGTGGACGCGGCGCTTCCGGCGGTCGCGCTCGGTGAAGAGCTGGCGCGCCGCCCGGAGGAGCCGACGCCGCCCGGCGCTGAGCATGAGCCGCCAGTAGGCGCTCTCGAGCTGGCGGAGGGAGAGGGTGTCGGTGCGGCAGACGGGGGTGTGGAAGTTGTAGCTGGCGAGGTCGTCGTTGGCGACGTACCCGCCTCGGCGGGCGGCGGCGCCGGCGGCGGTGCCGGGGTTGGGCGTCAGCGGCATCACGAAGCAATAGTCCATGCCCATGTCGTACTGGCAGGAGACGAGCCGGCGGAGGTCGGCGGCGCGATCGCCCGGCAGGCCGAAGATGACGGTGCCGATCGTGTAGACGTCGGGGTACCTTCGGCGGAAGATGTCGAAGGCCCGCCGGCAGGTGTCGGCGTCGTTGTGGTGCTTGTTCAGGGCGGCGAGCCCGGCGGGGTCGTCGCGCTCGACGCCGATCATCACCTGCCGCAGCCCGGCGCGTACGAGCTTCTCGAGGACGCCGAGCCCCTCGTCGCGGACGACGCAGTCGGCCCGCAGCCAGGCGGTGTGGAGGGTCCTCGCCCGGCCTCTGGGCCCGACGAGTTCGGAGGCGAGCATTCGCCCGGCCCACTGGTCGGACCATTCCGGCGAGGCGTTGAAGGTCGGGTCCACCCACCCGAACGTCCGCCGGCCGAAGTCCCGGTGCAGCCGGAGCACCTCCTCGAAGCTGCGGGCGCCGCTCTTGGTCCGCAGGCGGGGGCGGACGAGCCCGTCGCCGTTGAGGCTCTCGCCCATGTGCTTCCACAGGATGCAGAAGGCGCAGGAGTCGAAGCACCCGCGCGAGTGCTCGATACTCACCAGGGCCGGGTGGTTCCGCGACCGGCGCCCGTACCGCTCCATCCGAACCAGGTCGTAGGCGGGGAAGGGCAGCGAGTCCATCTCGGCGATCAGCGCCCGCGGCGGGGTGCGGACGACGCGGCCGCCGGCGCCGCGGAAGGCCAGCCCCTCGATCCGGCGCCAGCGGGCGCGGTCCCCGGCCGATCGCAGCAGCTCGACGAAGGTCGCCTCCCCCTCGCCGCGGACGACGACGTCCACGCAGCCGGCGGCGAGCGTCTCCTCGACGGCGTGGGCGAAGTAGGTGCCCCCGGCGACGACCAGGCATTCCGGCCACAGCCGCTTGACCGCCCGGGCGGCGCGGAGGGCCTCGTGGGCGGAGACCGTCTCCTCCCCCACGCCGAGCACGTCGATGGGCTCGGCCTGAAGCCGGCGAAGCAGCGTCGCCCACCCGAACTTCTCCCCGGGGGCGTCCCAGACCTCGATGCGGACCTCGGGCATCCGGCGGCGGACGGCGGCGGCCAGGCACAGCAGCCCCAGGGGCTGCCAGAAGGCGGAGGTCTCACTGTTGAAGGGCCAGAGGTATCGAGGCGGCCTCAACAAGAGCACCCGCATGAGCCCGGACTCCTTCGGCGGCACCGGGCGGCCCGCCCAAGCCTGCTTGGGGATGTTAGCCCAAGTGCGCCCGCGGTGCCAGGGGCCAGAAAGGTGGGTTGCCTGCGGCAACCCAGCCTGCCATCTGGTAGCATGTGGCCATGCCCGGAAAGCGGATCCTCATCGTGGCGAACATGAGCAAGCCCGGGGTGGGCGTGGAGATTGAGAGGCTGAGCCCCTGGCTCAGGCAGCGCGCGGAAGTCGTCGGCGTGATCGACAGCCTCGCCGAGGCCGGCGACGATCTCCAGGCCGACCTGTGCATCGTCTTCGGCGGCGACGGCACGCTGCTGGCGGCGGCCCGAAAGATGGCGCCGGCCGGCGTCCCGCTGATGGGCGTGAACATGGGCAAGCTCGGGTTCCTGGCCGACTTCAACGTCGAGCACATGCAGAAGCACCTCGACAACATCCTCGCCGGGCGGGTGGCCCCCACCGAGCGGATGATGCTCCAGGTCCGAGCCCCCGGCGCAGGAGAAGACTTCGCCTCCCTCGCCGCCAACGACGTGGCCGTCACCGCCGGCGAGCCCTTCCGCATGATCGAGCTGACCGTCGCCTGCGGCGGAGACGAGATCGCCACCTACCTCGGCGACGGCGTGCTGGTGGCCACGCCCACCGGCTCGACGGGCTACAACCTCTCCGCCGGCGGGCCCATCCTCGAGCCCACCCTCGAGGCGGTGGTGATCACCCCGGTGGCCGCCCACACCCTGGCCATGCGGCCGATCGTGGTCCGCAGCGACGCGCCCATTCGCGTCACCGCCAAGCACCTCAACCCCGGCACGACGCTGATGATCGACGGTCAGGTCTCCACCGGCCTGGGCGAGGGGCAGACCGTCGAGGTCCGCCGCGCCGAATGCAGCGCCAGGATCATCCCCCACCCGGGGCGGACGTTCTTCGGACGACTCACCGACAAGCTCCAATGGGGCCGAAGCCCGCATCACACCTGACGGCAGCCAGCAGCCACGAGCCACCAGGCACCAGCCACCAGGCACCAGGCACCAGGCACCAGCCAGCAGCCACCAGCCACCAGCCACCAGGCACCAGCCACCAGGCACCAGACACCAGGCTCCAGGCACCAAGCGGCCGGCGAGCACAGGGCGCCCGTGCCCGGAACAAACGCCAGGAAAGACCGCTACAAGCCGCGGCGGCAGTTGTTAAGAGGAGGAAAGGACGAAACCGATGCGGGGCAGGGCGATTTCGCGGCGGCGGTTCCTGATCGGGGCGGCGGCCGGGGCGGCGGCGCCGTACGTGATCACCTCCTCGGCGCTGGGCGGGGCGGGCCGGGCGGCCGCGAGCGAGCGGATCGGGCTGGGGTTCATCGGCTGCGGCAACCGCATGGGGGGGCTGATCCACGGCTTCTGCCGGCGGGGCGACACCCAGGGCGTCGCCGTCTGCGACGTCTACCGGCACAAGCGCCAGGCCAGTAAGCACCAGGTGGACAGGATCTACGCCGGGCTGGCCGCCGGAGGAAAGTACACCGGCTGCGCCGCCTACAACGACTTCCGCGAGCTGCTCGCCCGCGACGACGTCGACGCCGTCGCCGTCGCCACCCCCGACCACTGGCACGTGCTGATCTCGATAGCCGCGGCCGCGGCCGGAAAGGACGTCTACTGCGAGAAGCCCCTCTCGCTGACGATCGCCGAGGGGCGGGCGCTGGTGGGCGCGTTCCAGCGCTACGGGCGGGTCTTCCAGCACGGCACGCAGCTCCGCTCGGGGGGAGGCGCCCGGCTGGCGGGGGAGCTGGTGCAGAACGGTCGGATCGGCAGGCTGCACACGATCCGCGTCGGCGACCCCCCGGGCGGGATCACGAAGCTGGGCCCCCCGGCGCCGGTGCCGGAGGGGTTCGACTACGACCAGTGGCTGGGGCAGGCGCCGTGGTCGCCGTACTGCTCCGGGCGATGCAACCGCGGGTGGATGTTCAACATCGACTACTCGATCGGCTTCCTGGCCGGGTGGGGCGTCCACGACCTGGACCTGGCCCAGTTCGCCCACGGCACGGAGCGCACCGGGCCGGTCGAGGTCGAGGGGGTCGGCTCGGCCCCGGCGAACGCCCTGGGCACCATCAACCGCTGGCACGTGGAGTTTTTGTTCGCCGACGGCGTGAAGCTGATCTTCACGACCTCCAACGAGAACCGGGTGGGGGCGCGCCTCGAGGGCACCGAGGGGTGGGTCTTCACCCGCGGCGGGATCAGCGCCCACCCCAAGAGCCTGCTGCGGTCGGTCATCGGCCCGGGCGAGATCCACCTGTACCGCAGCAGCAACCACGGCTCGAACTTCCTGGAGTGCGTCCGCACCCGCCGGGCGACCATCGCCGGCCCGGAGGTCGCGCACCGCTCCACCACGCTGTGCCACCTCGCCCACATCGCCATCACGACCGGGCGGAAGCTGAAGTGGGACCCGAAGCGGGAACGATTCGCCAACGACGACCAGGCCAACCGCATGCTCGCCCGGGCCATGCGCCCCCCGTGGCGGCTGTAGCACGAACTCCACGAACCACAGAGGAAGACCATGAAAAGCACCATGACGATGCTGGCGGCCCTCGCCGCGGCGGCCGCAACCTCGCCGGCGGCCGAGGCGCCCAAGCCGGTACAGCTCCGGCTTCTCGTCGCCGCCACGAAACCCCCCTGCCCGAACCTGCCCGTCTTCGCGGAGGTCGAGCTTCCCAAGGAGCTCACCGGGGCCCGCGAGGGGATCGACATCCAGCTCACGTGCGAGGGCAAGGCCGACGCGGTGCCCTGCCAGCTCGTCCGGGGCCGGGAGAAGGAGAAGAAGTCGCGGCTGTGGTGGATCGTGCCCGACACGGGCAGGGCGACGACGTGGACGGCCCGGCTGTCGCGGCGGGTCCCGCCGAAGCCCAAGGACCCCAAGGCCAAGCCGGAAAAGCCGCAACCGGCAGCGCCGGCGAAGACGTTCAGCTTCCAGGACACGCCGCGCGACCACCTGGACCTGCTCTTTGGCGAGCGTGCGGTGACGCGGTACATGTACGCCTACGACACCTCCACGCCCGAGCGGGCGCACGCGACGTACAAGGTCTACCACCACGTCTTCGACGGTGCGGGCAAGAACCTCCTCACCAAGGGCCCCGGCGGGCAGTACACCCACCACCGGGGGATCTTCCTCGGCTGGAGCCGGCTGACCGCCGGGGAGGTCCGCGGCGACTTCTGGCACATGAAGAAGGTCCACCAGGCCCACCGCAGCTTCCTCGAACAGGCCGCCGGGGACGTTCTGGCCAGGTCCACCGCCCAGATTACCTGGAGCGACCAGCACCGGCGCACCGCCCTGAACGAGCGCCGCCAGGTCACCGTCTTCCGCCAGCCGGCGCCGACCCTCTGCCTGCTGGACTTCCGCACGGAGCTCAAGCCCGCCGGCGACGACGTGACCCTCGACGGCGACCCCGAGCACGCGGGCTTCCAGTTCCGCGCCCACAACGACCTGGCCGCCAAGGCCAGGACCGACGAGAAGGGCCGCCCCCTCTCCGCCAAGGCCAAGTACGTCTTCCCCGGCGGGAAGGTGGACCTGAAGAAGGAGCTGGCTCGCAAGGCGGCTGCGCTTCGAGAGGCCAAGGA
>CAZNSB010000083.1:11820-13494 GCA_964575155.1 uncultured Planctomycetaceae bacterium
TCAACGGCAAGAGCTAAACCGTCCAGCACATCAACCCCCCGGGCAACCCGCCGGGGCGCTACTCGGCGTACCGCCCGTACGGGCGGTTCGGGCACTTCCCGCGGGCGCGGATCAAGGCCGGCGAGACCTTGACGCTGCGGTACCGCATCTGGATCGTCGAGGGCAAGACCCCCTCGCGCGACGAGATGAGCGCCCGGGCCGCCGCCTTCGTCAAGCCCCCCAAGGTGCAGGTGAAGAAGTAGCCCACGGGTGCCACGGCTGCGTCGTTTGCAGCCGTGCCAACAACCCCGGCGCGCCGGGGGGCTACTTGAACGCGCTCACGAAGAACCCGCGGTGGAGGTAGACGTAGTAGACGCCGCTGGCGACGACGACGGCGATGGCGACGAGCATGGCGGCGTTCCACAGCAGGCGTTTGCCCCCGCGGGGCAGGTCCTTCCCGAGATAGGCCCGGCGGTTGTTGAGGACGAAGAAGCCGACGTAGGCGATCGGCAGCAGCAGCCCGCAGACCGCCGAGGTGGGCACCCCGACCCAGGTGCCGATCCTCTTCCACAGCACCACCCCCAGGACGGCCGGGGCGGGGATGAGGCAGGCGAGCTTGTACTTCCACCCGGCCGGCTCGATGCCGAAGATCTCGCACGCCGCGAACCCGCACATCAGCATGTGCACGGTGATGGTGCTGAGGGCCATGCCCAGGATGCCCAGCCCGAAGACGAACCGGGAGAAGGCCTTCCCCACGCCGGCGGCCTGGATCATGGCGGCCGCCTTGGCCGGCGGGATCTTCAGCGGCAGCGCCTTGAGAAGCTCGGGGAAGGCCGAGTCGATGGCTTGGCGGTTCAGCAGCCGCAGCGACTTGTCCGACAGGCCCGCCCGGGGGCGGGTCAGCAGGTGGGCGGCCTGGGGCGGGAGGCGGACGCCCCGGAAGTGCTCGCCGGAGTAGAACTCCGGGCTCATCAGGACGGCGTTGAGACCGGCGGCGACGTGCGCGGCGTCGTCGGGCCCGGCCCGGCCGGTGCGGGCGACCTGGCGGACGTGCTGGCGGGTGTGCTCGTCGAGCATCGCCCAGACCCTTCCGGCCGGGGTGGCGGCGCCGCTCCGGCCGGCGGCCGTCAGCTTCCGCGCCAGGGCGGGGAGGTCCTTGAAGTCGGCGGCGGTGTAGTTCTCCAGGATGTCATAGATGGTGCACCCGGCGGCGATGACCATCAGCGACGTCGCCAGGCAGTAGGGGAGGAGCATGCCCGTGACCAGGTCGAACCTGGCCAGCCCGCGGTGGGCCCTGCCCCAGTGCCGCCCCAGCAAGGTGTAGGGGAACAGGAAAGTCATGTTGATGCCCACGGCCGCGCCCAGGGCGGCCATCACCACCGAAAAGCCGGTGGGGTCGGTGGGGAGCTTCAGGGGCAGGAACCCCCTGCCGACGCTGCCCCAGCGGATCCGCCCGTCGAGGCTGCTCCGCACGATCACCACCGCGAAGGCCAGCACGATCATCCACACCAGGCACTTCAGCATCCGCTCGTACAGCCGGACGCCTCGACCGCCGCTCCCGTAGCTCCACGTCGCCGCCGTCGAGATCACCAGGAAACCCCCGCCCACCGCCAGCAGGACCCACGTCTGCTGCGTCGTCGCCGCCGCCAGCCCGGTCGCCGAGCGGATCATGTCTTCGGGCATCCCGGCCCCCAG
>CAZNSB010000084.1:0-13483 GCA_964575155.1 uncultured Planctomycetaceae bacterium
GCGACAGCCCCACCGCCTTGCCGTCGGCGTCCACCACCGTCTTGGTGACCTCGTCGGTCGTGGCGTAGCTGAAGCCGATCGCCAGAACGGCCAGGACGAAAACCACGCGGATCAGGTGCAGGATCATCGGCTCGGCCCCTTCATGATGTATGAGTGTATGACCATGGATAATGCCGGCGCCCGGAATATATCATCTTTCGGCGGCCCCGGCCAGGCAAAATCGCCTCAGCCGGGCCCGGAGCCCGTGGCGGGAATGCCCCCCAGGCGGTACAGTGGCGTGATGACGTGCCGGTTCGCCACGTTCGTCCTCGCCGGGCTGGCCGCGTCGGGCATGCACCGGGCCTCGGCCCGCCCCGCCGGGGCGACCTCCGCGCCCGCCCCCGCCGGGCCGGCCGTTGTGCGGATCGCCGTCCCGGACTTCCCCGGCGCCGACGCCATCTGGGGCGCCACCGGGCGGGATGCCCGCGGGCACATCTGGTTCGCCGTCTCCTCCCACGCCGCCCAGGCCCCCTCCGCCCGGCTGTTCGAGTACGTTCCGGCCTCCGGCAAGCCGATCGACCGCGGCGACGCGCTCTCGGCGCTGAAACGCTGCGGCGCCTACCGCCCGGGCGAAGGCCAGGCCAAGATCCACTCCAGGATCGTCCAGGCCGGCGACGGCCACCTGTACTTCGCCTCCTTCGACGAGGCCGGCGAGGACCAGCGAAGGCAGATCCTGCCGAAGTGGGGCTCCCACCTGTGGCGGCTGCGCCTGCCGGAGCACAGATGGGAACACCTGCTGGCCGTCCCGGAAGGGCTCATCGCCGTCGCCGCGACGGGCAAGCACGTCTACGCCCTCGGCTACTGGGAGCACAAGCTCTACCAATACCACTGCGCCACCGGCCGCGTCCGCTCCGTGAAGGTCGGCGCCGCCGCCGGCCACGTGTCCCGCAACATCTTCACCGACCCCGCCGGCCGCGTGTACGTGCCCCGCATCGCCCCCGCCGGCCGATCCGGGCGGTACGCGTCGTCCCTGGTGGCCTACGACGCGGCCGTGGGCGAGGTGGGGCCACGGGCGCTGAAGCACTACCTCGACGGCCACCCCCGACGGGCGCACGGCATCACCGCCTTCCACCCGCTGGCCGACGGGTCGGTGGCGTTCCTGACCCACAACGGCCGGCTGTCGCTCCTCCGGGCGGGGGCCGACGGGCGGAGCGCCCTGGAAGACCTCGGCTGGTTCCACCCGGGCGGGCGCAGCTACGCCGCCTCCCTCTTTGCCGACTCGGGCCAACGCCGGCTGATGGGCGTGGCCAAGAAGGACCGGCGACAGCACTGGGTGGTCTACGACCTGAAGACGAGGACCGCCACGGCGGCGGTGCTGGCGGTGACCGCCCCGAAGCCGGAGTCCCTGGAGGACACGATGCTGTTCGGCTCGATGACCCGCGACCGGGCCGGCAACTTCTACGTCGCCGGCGCCCGGGGCCGCCGCCACGGCGCCTACCGCCCCGTCCTCCTGAAAGTCCGCCCGCAGGGGCCGCCGCCGAAATCCCAAGCAGACCCGGGCCCCTGACCCCGCCCCGTCCGGGGGGCGCCGTGCGGTTCGCCCGCCCGGCAGAACCGGCGCGCGCCTCCTCACTGTCGGCAGAGGTCGCGGTAGGGACATCGGGGGCAGAGGCCCGGGGCCGCATCGCCGCGGCGGGCGAAGACGCCGGAGTGTCGGCACCGGGCCAGCTCGTCGGCGAGGGCGGCCAGGCGCTTCTGGAAGTCGGCCCAGGCCTGCTCATCGGGGGCGAAGCGATGCTCGCGCCCGGGGCGGAGGAAGTACAGCGTCGCGTCGGCGACGGCGGGCGGGCCGAAGTGCCGGCGGGCGGCGGCCAGGTAGATCATCATCTGCAGCTCATACCGCCGGGCGTGGGCGCCGACCTGGGCGCGGCCGAGGCGGTCGGACTTGTAGTCCACGACGTGGAAGGCGCCGGCGGCGTCCTGGTAGAGCAGGTCGATCTGCCCGGAGAGGTCCAGTCCGCCGGCGCGAAAGGCAAACGTCAGCTCCGGGAGCCTCTGGCGGGCGGCCCGCACCGCCGCCAGGAGCGGGAGCGCCTGGAGCTTCTCCAGCATCTCCGCCAGCTCGCCCGACAGGGCCGCCGGGTCGATCGGGAGGTCCATCTCGCCGGCGGCGCGGCGGAGGAGCGGGCCCGCCTGGGCCGGCAGGGCCGCGTCGAAGTCCACCAGCTCCATGCACCGGTGGAACAGCGTGCCGGCGGTGGCGGCGTCGAGCGGCTCCCGCCCGCCGGGGGCCGGCGGCGCCGGCACGCGGAGCTCGTGGCGCCAGCGGTAGAGCATGGGGCAGTGGGCGAAGTCCGCCAGGGCGGTGGGTGCGACGGGCCCGGCGGCGGCGGGCGGCAGCGGCCCCAGGAGCGCCCCCGCAGCGCCGCCGGCGAGCCCGCCCGCCCGGGCGAGGGCCGAGGCAAGCTGCTCGCCGTCGGCGGCCGCCTCGACCAGCCTCGCACCCAGCGGCCGCCGGCCTCGTCGCGACGGCGGGGCCGTCGGCTTGATCCGCTCGACGACGGCGTGGAACTCCCCGCCGGCATAGGCGACCCGCCCGGTCCCGCCGTCGACGGCGTCGGCGATGTGGAGGACCTCATCCAACCGGGCCAGGTAGCCGCTCCGGTCCCGGAACGTGCCGTCCTTGTGCCGCCGGTCCGCGCCGACGAGGACGAGGTGATCGCGATGGCGGGTGACGGCGACGTAGAGCTTGCGGACGTCCTCCTCGGCCAGCTCAGCTTTCTCGGCCTCGCCGGCGAGGCGGAAGCTGACGGGCCGGTCCTTCGCGTCGCCGCTGCCGTCCTCGTCCGGGGGGGGAGCGGGATTGCAGGTCAGCTTCCAGTCCTGGCGCAGCAGCAGCCGCCCGGCCGGGCCCCGGAAGCCGGCGTTCAGGTCGGGGATGACCACCACCGGAAACTCCAGCCCCTTGGCCTTGTGGATGGTCATGATGCGGACGACGTCCTCTTCCTCTCCGACGACGGGGGCCTGCTCGTATCGTGTCTGCTGAATGGAAAGCTGGTTGAACCGGCGGACGAAGTCGGCGAGGGCGACGCCCCCGCCGGCCTGCGCGGACCGCGCCGCCGCCACCAGCCGATGCACGTTGGCCAGCTTCCGGTCGCCGCCGAACTGACTGAGCAGGACGGCGGCGTAGCCGGTCTCGGCCAGCAGCGCCTCGATCAGCGCCGCCGCCCCCAGCGCGTCCTTGTCGCGATGCAGCCGGGCGAGAAGCTCGCGGGCAAAGGCGAGCTGCTCGCGCGCCGGCGGGGGCAGGCGTTTGCGCACGGCGGCGGCGGCGAGCTTGTCGAAGTAAGGGGGCTCGTCGGCCAGGGCGAGGTTCAGCAGGACGTTGTCGTCCAGCCCGAAGACGCCGCTGCGCAGCAGCCCGCACAGGGCCACGTCGTCGTAGGGGTTGTCGATGGCGCGGAGGGCGTTGAGGCAGTCGTATATCTCCTGCTGCTGGAAGAACCCCGTTCCCGCCACAACGTAGTACGGCAGCCCGCGCTGCTGGAGGGCCCGCTCGTACTCCAGGGACTTCGTCATCCGGGCGAAGAGGATGGCGACGTCGCCGGCCCGGACGGCCCGCCAGGCGCGGGCCTGCTCGTCCCAGACCAGCTCCTGCCGGCCGATCATCCGCCGGATGCGTTCGGCGACCAGCTCGGCCTGCGCTGCGGCAACGGCGTCGGCGTTGGCGTCGGGCGCGCACTCGGCCAGGAGGATCTCCACGCTCGGTGCCGGCGGCAGCTCCTTGCGGGAAGAGCGGATCGGCTCGTAGTCGGCGGCCATGAGGCGCTCGAAGAGGTGATTGACGAAGGCGACGCCGGGCAGATGGGTGCGGAAGGACTCGCTCAGCGGGACGCGGGCGTCCTTGCCGAACTGCCGGCACAGATCGCGGAAGACCTCCGCCTGGGCCCCGCGGAAGCGGTAGATGCTCTGCTTCAGGTCGCCGACGACGAAGAGCCCCTCCGGGGGGGCCTCGCCGGCCCCGCCGGCGCCCACCAGCTCCCACAGCATCCGCAACTGGTAGGCGTCGGTGTCCTGGCACTCGTCGATGAGCAGCTGCCCCAGCCGACGACGCAGGTCCTCGCGGACGGGCGGGCTTTCGCGGAGCAGCCTGGCCGTCAGGTCGATCAGGTCCTCGAAGTCGAGCACGCCGCGGGAGCGTTTGGCGGCGGCGTAGAGGGCGTTGGCGCGATCGGCGAGGGCGGTCAGGGCCGCCAGCGACCGCGCCGCCAGGGCGTCGGCCTCGCCGGGCTCGGCGAACCAGACCGCCTCCGACGCGAAGCCGACGACGAACTCCCGCAGCCGGTCGCGGTAGTCCTTGAGCTTCGCGCCGCCGAGGTTGCCGGGCTTCCCGGACAGGGCTGCCACGTCCTCGGCGGAGACGCCTTCCGGCCGGTTCAGGATGCCTCGGATGACCCGCAGCTTCTCATCGCGGTAGGCCGCAAGCCGCTCCGAGGCGCACGGGCAGCCCGCCAGGTAACGCAGCTCGGCGCGGGTCGCCTCGTCCCGCGCCAGTTCCGCCATCCGCTGGCGGCGCAGCTCGGCCTGGCGCCTGCGCCAGCGGGCGAGGGTCGTCTCGGGGTCGGCGTAGTCTTCCGCCCGCCAGGCGATCCGCCGATCCAGAAGCCTCTGGACGTCCTCGACGGCGTGTGCGAATCCGGCGGCGACGATCAGGTCGAGCGCGTCTTCCCGGCCGGCGTCGGCGGCAGCGAGGACGGCGTTCTCGGCGGCCTCGGCCTGCATCTGTGCGGTCAGCAGCTCGTCGGCCAGGACGGAGAAGGCCGGGTCCACGCCGGCCTCGACGGCGTATCGCCGAAGCAGCCCCGCGCAGAAGCCGTGGATGGTGGAGATGTGGGCCGCCGGCAGCTCGGTGATCCACTCGGCGAGCTTTCTCCGGTCGGCCTGGTCGGCGCTGGCGGACAGCGCCTCGAGCAGGACCGCCCGGACGCGGGCGGTCATCTCCAGGGCGGCCTTCTCCGTGAAGGTCAGGGCCACGAAGCGGTCGAAGGGGTTGGTGCCGGCGGGTTCGGCCGTCAGCAGCAGCGTGGTGAACCGGCGCGCCAGGACGAGCGTCTTTCCGCACCCGGCCCCGCTGGTCAGGGCCAGGCTCTCGCGGCAGCGTTCGACGGCCGCCTGCCGCTGGCGCTCGGTCAGCTCCGGGAGCCTAGCCATCGCCGCTCCCCCTTCCGCCGGCGGGCCCGCCGGTCTTCCGCTCGGCGCGGTGGTCGGCGTAGTGGCAGATCTGGCGGTACGGACACCACGGCGAGCAGTCGTGATCGGGCAGGGCGTCGAATCGGCCCTCGCGCATCGCCTGGACGTATCGGGCGGCGGTTGCCAGGGCGGCGGCGAGCCGCTCGTCGTAGTCTTCCCCCTCCGCCCGCCGACCGCCGCGACGCGCAAACCGCGCGAAGTGCCGCCGGGCGCCCTCCCGCACGCCGTGGTAGGCCCCCCCGGCGCTGGGCTCGGGGAACATCTCCTCCAGCGCCGCCGCGTACAGCGCCAACTGCAGGTCGCGCGCCTCGCGGATGTCTTTCGCCGCCGGGAGGGCGCCGGTCTTGTAGTCCACCGCCAGCAGGCCGGCGTTTACCCGGTCCACCCGGTCGATCTTCCCCCGCAGCCGGATGCGGTGCCGACCGGCGGTCAGCTCCACCGGCTCGGGCGCGCTGGCGGCGTCCATCCGCCCGGCGAGACGCTCCGTCAGACCGAAGCCCAGCTCGAAGTAGAGGCTCGGCCCGTCCTGCCCGCCCCGGCGCTGGTCGGTGAGATACGCCCACAGCAGCCGGCGCCAGCGCTCCGTCTGCACGTCCCAGAGGCGGGGGTAGACGGCGCGTTCGGCGAGCCGGCGGCGTTCGGCCCCGACCGCCTCTGCCAGGGCCGACCGCAGCTCCTCCTCGTCCACGTCGGCCAGAAGCACGCCGGCGCCGGCGCGGTCGCGCAGGGCCGTCATCACCCTCCAGAGCACCGCGTGGCAGAAGCTTCCCCCGGCCGCCGGCGTCAACGGGAGCTCCGGCTCGGGCAGGGGCTGGAGGCGCAGCAGCCAGGTGGCAAAGAACGCCCACGGGCAGCGGGCGTAGGTGTTCAGCTCCGTCGCCGAGAACGTCCACTCGCCCGGGAACCGCCGCCGGAGGCCCCGCAGCAGCCGCTCGTCGTCGATCCGCCCGTCGAAGCGGTCCACCTCGCCCCGGCGCCAGCGGCGGTGGACGGCCAGGAGGCCGAAGGCCGACCGGCGGAGCGTTTCCGGCCGGTGCTCGCCGGCCCGGGCCAGCAGGGCCTTGGCGTCGCCGCCAGGCGGCGGGCGGGCGCCGAAGGCGGCGAGGACGGCGGCGTTGACCGCGTCGTCGCCGCACGCCAGCTCGCCGGCCGGGGGAACCCATTGCCCCGGGCCGATGTGTCTCCGGCGGACCGCGATGCCCTCTCGCCCGGCGGCGGCCAGCAGGTCGGCCAGGAAGGCGCTGGCCGAGTGCGCCGTCCCGCCCGCGTCCGAGCCGAGGGTGCTCACCGTCAGGGCGCGATCCGCCCGCGTGGCGGCCAGGTAAAACAGGAGCATCTCTCGGCAGAGGAGGTCGCTGCGGCGGTCGAGGACGACTCCCCGGCCGGCCCAGGCGGCGCGGTCGGCCTCGTCGATGAAGCAGCGCTCGGCGTGCAGGCGGGGAAACGCCCTCTCGTTCACCCCCAGCAGGTACACGCGGTCGAAGCGCAGCGGGCGGGCGTCGAGCACGTCCAGCACGGCCACCGGCGACTCGCACCGCTCCGGCGGGGCCGGGGCCACCGCCGCCGACCACCTCAGCAGCTCGGCGGGGCGCCCGCCCGGCACGTCGGCGGCGGCCAGGTCGTCCAGGAGCTCCTCCAGCGCCTGGAGGGCCCGCAGGTCGGCGGCGACCAGCGCCTCGTCGCCGTGGTCGGCGGCGGCGGCCGGAACCTCCAGGTCCGCAATCAGCCTCCGCAGCGCCGCCACGTACTCGCCCGCCCCCGACGGCGACGCCACCGCGTCCACGCGCGAGAGGAGCGCCTCGATCATCTCCCCCGCCCGCTGGAGGGCCTGGGGGTCGGCGGCCAGCGGGCCCAGCTCGATCTCCTCGGCCTCGGCGCCGGTTTCCTCCGCCGCCGCCCGCGCCCGGCGCGCCAGCCGCTCGAATGCCCGGCCGTAGGCCCGCCGGCCGCCGAGCACGTTGGCCGTGCGGACACCCATCTCGGCCGTCGCCGCCGTGGCGCGGTCGAAGCCCTCCCCCAGCGCCGAGGGGCGGAAGTAGCTGCTGCGAAGCACGGCCAGGACGTCGTGGAAGGCATACTCCGGCGGCAGCGAGGCCACAGACAGGACGTAGCGCACCACGCCGCAGGCGTCCAGGCGCCCCGGGCGGGGCTGGACCCGCACCCCGTGGGCGGAGAAGACCCGCTGGATCGGCTCGGCGTAGGCGTCCAGGTCCCGCGCCAGGACGGCCACCGAGGGCGCGCCTTCAGCCAGGTCGGCCTTGACCATCCGGGCGGCCGAGCGGACCTCCGCCTCCAGGTCGGGGGCGTCGACGACGGAGATGGACAGCCCCCCGCGGTCGGCGGGCGGGGGCTGGCGGGCGCCCTCGCCGTCGGGCGGCGCCAGGTCGAACAGCGCCGACAGCCTCTCGCCGGCGGGATCGGCGGCGACGACGGCGGCGTCGGGGAGGGCCCGGCGGAGGCGCCCCAGCGCCCGCCGCGTCCACGACCACAGCCGCCGGCGGCGCGGACCCGCCCCCACCGGCAGCGTGATCAGCATCCGCGGCACCCGCCGCGACAGCAGGGCGAGCATCTCCCGCTGGGTGGGGGTGAAGTCGGTGAAGCCGTCGACGGCCACGGCGTGGAGGCGGTCGTAGCCGAGGGCGGCCTCCGGCCGGTCGGCGAGGACGTCGCGGGCCAGCCACATCTGGCCCTCCACGTCGTAGCGCTGCGTGGCCTGGAGCCGCTGCTGGTAGCGGCGGTAGACGGCGAGGAGGTCGGCGTGCTTGGCGTCGCCGCCGCGGACGGCGCGGGCGAGTCCGCCGGGTTCAACGGCGGCGCGCTTGAGCTCGGCGATGGCCGCGTCCAGCGCCGCCGCCAGCCCGGGGGTATCGGCCAGGCGCCCGAGGGCCTTGAGCTGCCCGGCGGCGGCCAGCTCGCCGACGATCCGCGCCAGCAGGAGGCGCCGCCGGGCGAGCCGGAGCGTGTCGGCGCGCCGGCCGGAGGCGGAAAGGATCGACGCCGACAGCCCGGCGAAGGTCGTCACGGCCGGGGCGATCAGCACCGAGGTCGGCGAGCCCTCCAGCAGCCGACGCCGCACCCACGCCGCCGCGGGGAAGTTGGGGACGATGAGGAGGCACCCCGGGCGCCCGATCTCGTCCAGGTGACGGAGGTACAGCCCCAGCACCGCCGACGTCTTGCCCGACCGCGCCGGGCCGGTCACGATCACCACCCGCTGCGGCGCCGAGAGCACCGCCTCGAGCAGATCGGATTGGCCCTTCCCCGGCGTCATCGGGCAACATTGTGCCAGCGCGGGGAGACGATGACAACTGCGGTGGGCACACGGCCCCTAATCCGTTCGGGCCGTCAGGGCGGTCTTCTCGAAGACAGGCCGGTGCTCCTCGAAATCGGCGGACAGGGCCGTGAAGGTGAGCGTGTAGACCTTCCTGTTCCCGCCGACGATGAAGTACTGGAGGTTCTGAAGCCGGTAGACGCCCATCCTGAACTTCGAGCAGAGGCGGTAGCACTTCTTTGCCCCGATGGTCACGAAGGCCTCGTCGGCGGGCTGGTAGTCGGTGAACACCTTCTCCAGGACCGGCTTGACCTGGGTGGGGAAGGCCCCGGCCGGGCTGCCGCCGTGCGGCTGGGCGTTGACGTTGAGGTTGGCGGCGAACTCGCCCTGCTCGCGCGCCGCGAAGGCCATGAAGGCGCCCGGGGGCGCGGCGACCTTCCGCCACCCGGGCGGGGGGACGATCGAGAACCCGTTCTTCCTGTCGTGCGCCCGGCGGGCGCCTTTGTGCCTGGCGGGCGTGCAGCCGGCGGCCGTCAAAGCGGCGACGAGAAGGACGATCGCTCCGGCGGGACGGCGGGCCTCTGCCATGACCTTCTCCCTGGCTTCGGTTCTCCGCGGCATGCTCGGGCGCCGCGTCGGCCGGGGCCATTCTACCAGGCGGCGCCCGGCACGCCAGGAGGCGGTTTTGTGCTGGAACGCCCCGCCGGTTGACCATAGCATCGCCGCGCCCCTGCCGATAAGGACTCAGACGCCCGCCGCAGCGTCGGGAAACCGGAGAGAACCCAGTGGCCGAGGAGTACAGCCTGGAAACCTGCCGGCGTCTGGCCGATGCCTTCCGCCGCCAGCGCGTCTGCCGCCCCATGCGCGTCGGGCGGTACGATCCGGGCGAGGAGCTGAGCTACGAGGTCACGGGGGTGGCCCCGGCCCGGTCGGGGCGTGTCCGGCTGGGGGTGGAGCGGTTCGTGGGCGGGGGCTTCGCCGGGCAGGTGTACCGCGTGAACGTGCTGTCGGCCGACGGCGGGCCCATCGGGGGGCTCGGGGTCGGCGGCGCGTACGCGCTGAAGATCCTGCTGCCGCCGTCGGGCTTTGCGAGGAAGTTCCGCGACGCGATCTACGGGGTGGGCTTTCAGGGCCCCTTCAGCCTCCAGAGCAATCCCGACGCGGTCCGCGCCGGGGCGATCTGGCAGAAGCTCATCCGCCGGGCGGCCGGCATCCGCTTCGGCGACGAGCGGGCCGTCGTCGACGTCCTGGCGACGCTGTACGACGCCCGGCTGGGCAGCTACGGCGAGATCAGCGAATGGATCGACGGGCGGACCTGGCGGTTCGAGGTGGACGACCGGCTGGACGACCGCAGGCGGTGGCTGGCGGGCAAGCCGGTGCCGCCGGAGCGGCTGGGCTCGCCGGAGTACCGCGCCAAGCGGGAGTTCATGGCCGAGATGGTCGAGCTGATGCACGAGATGGGCGCCCACGAGCTGGCCCGGCAGTACGAGTGGTGGACCTGCAAGAGCCAGCCGAACGTCCTCAAGCGCCTCGACGCCGAGAGCGACCCCGCCGCCGGGCTGACCGCCGTGGACTTCCGCGCCGGGTTGGCCCTGCTGTGTGTCCTGCCCATGAGCCCCGGCGACGTGAAGCTGATTGCCCGCGGCGTCGCCCGCGGGTCGCTGGTGCAGTTCGACCGCGGCGACCTCGGCGCCCTCCGGCGCTTCGTCGACGCCCGCGCCGCCGACTTCGCCGACCTCGCCGACGCCGTCACCGAGCTGGAGGCCGCCGAGAAGGCCTACCGTGACTCCCTGCCGGACGTGACGCACCATCACGTCCGCCTGCTGTACAGCGGCCGGCTGTGGGCGACCGTCTTCGGGGCGAACCTCAACAGCCTCCAGTCGCGAAACGTCATCGACGACCGCTCCGCCGGGCGCCTCCGCCGCAGCCGGTTCCTCGCCGCAATGTTTGCCCTGTTGGGCGTGCTGCCGTTTCTGGGTCGGCGGCTTCAGCGGCTCCTCGGCCGGGGCGATTACCGCCGGCACTACTGGGGGCTGCTGGAGGGGGCGGACTACTTCCGCCGGGCGGTCAGCGCCCACATCGCCGAGAAGCTCATCGCCTGGCACCGCGCCGGGCGGATCGACGCCGGGCACGTCCACGCGCTGCTCCGCCGACCGTGGCGGGAGCGCGTCTGCCTGTTCGGCCTGCACGCGATGCTGTCGGTGCTGCCGGCGAAGCTCCACCGCTTCGGCACCGACCGCGCGTACGCCCGGGCGAAGTTGGCATACCTCGTCGCCCGGCCGGTCCGGCTGTACTTCAACGCCGCCGCCCGCGAGCAGTGGCTCCGGGACATGGTCGCCGAGGGCGAGCGAAACGGGATGCTCTCCCCCGATGAGGCCCAGCGCATCTGCTCCCAAATCCCCGAGCCCTTCATTCAGAAATACCTCAAGAGTCTCGCCGTCCACGTCTGCACCCTGCCGGTCACACAGATCGTCTCGGTGGCGCTGATGCTCTACTTCGGCCTCCGCTATGGGCGCTGGGTCCTGGGAGCGGGCATCGTGGTCGCCTTCCAGTTCACGCCGATCTCCCCCGGCTCGATCGTCCGCGGGCTGTACGTGCTGTACCTGGTCGCCCGCGAGCGGAACTTCAAGGACTACAACATCGCCGTCTTTTTGGGCTTCTTCAAGTACGTCGGGTACCTGGCCTTCCCCGTGCAGATGGCCTACCGCTACCCCGCCCTGGCCCGCTTCATGGCCGGGCACGCAGCCACCGGAGGCGCACACCTCGTCCCCGTCTTCGGCGAGCGCGGGGCGCTGCTGGAGCACGGCGTCTTCGACCTGTTCTACAACCGGCTGCTGACGCTGCGGCGGCGGTTCGGCGAGAGCGAGCAGGCCCGGGCCGGCGTCCCGCCGCGAAGATGGCATGTGGGGGTGTGTCTGCTCGCCCTGGCCGGGACCTTCGCCTTCGCCGACGCCCTGATTCTCCACTTCCGCGGACACGTGCCCTCCCTGCTGGAGCTGTGGTGGCTGGTCCTGACGCTGCCCCCGCTGGCGGGGGCGGCCGCCGCCGCTTGGGGGCGGGGGGCGCCCGTCGCCCGGCGAATCCGCTTCGGCGCCGTCGCCGGGGCGGTCGGCGGGCTCCTCTACGGCCTGGCCAACCTCAGCGCCGGCCTGCACGCCGCAGGCGGAGCGTCTGCCGATGGGTTCCGGGCAATCCTCCGGACCTACGTGGGGCCGGTCCTCTGGCCGGTGCTGCTGTTCCCGCTGCTGGCGGCCCTGGGCGCCTTCGTCGCCGAGACGAGACTGGAAAAGCCCGATTGAGCGATGCCCCGCCCCACCCAAGCCCGGCCCCTGCGCCGCCCGGGAGGTCCCCCATCACCACCCCACCCACACCCGAAACACGAGCTGGCACACCATGTTCGCATACACCCCCGCCACCAGGTCGTCGACCAGGATGCCCGTCCCGCCCGGAAGCCTCTGGGCACGCTGGGCCGGAGAGACCTTGATAATGTCGAACACCCGAAACGCCACGAACCCCCCCGCCGCGACGATCAGCCAATGCCCCGGGCCGTTCCCCAGCGGCAGCAGGAGGTAGGCCAGGGCCTGGCCGGCCCATTCGTCGATGGTGCACTGGGGCGGGTCCTTGCGGGCGAAGTGCCGCTCGGCGAAGCGCCCGAGGGCCAGGCACGCGCCCGAGGCCAGGGCGGCCAGGGCCAGCATCGTCCCGCTGACGCAAACCCACCGCCCGCCGCTGCCCCAGGCGACCAGGAAAAAGATCGCCGCCACCGCCGCCGACCCCCACGTGCCGGGGGCGATCGGCAGGGCTCCGGTGCCCAGTCCGGTGACGATCCACTTGCGCATTCGGGGCGACCTCCCCGCGGCCGAGGCGTCACTCGCCAGCGACGATCAGCCGGCGGGCCTTGTTCACGTACGCCAGCCCGCTGATCACGGTGACGACGACGCTGCCCCAGACGGCCGACAGCTTCGTGATGACCGCCCAGCGCGCCTGCGGCGCGTAGGCCAACTGGCACAGCACCACGCAGATGGCGATCGACTGCGTGAAGAGCTTCATCTTCCCCCACACCGTCGCGGGGAACTTCACCCCCTGCGACTCGCTGTACCCGCGGACCGCCGAGACGATGAACTCGCGGGCGATGATGGCCACCACCATCCACGCCTGCACGCCGCTGGACATGTGCCCGGTCAGCCAGCCCGGAAGCGACGTCTCGAACGAGCCCTGCGAGCCGTTGAAGGCGAAGTTGCTCCCGGCCAGCAGGGCGAACGCCCCGCAGACCAGCACCTTGTCCACGAACGGGTCGGTGATCCGCCCGAAGGCGCTGGTGAGGTTCATCTTCCTGGCCAGGTACCCGTCCAGCACGTCGGTGATCCCGGCGATGATGTAAAGGACGAAACAGACGGTCAGCAGGTACCCGCGACCGGCCGGGGGAAGCTCGTACAGCGCCAGCAGGACGAAGAACACCCCCGCCAGCAGCAGCCGGCCGACGGTCAACTGATTGGGTAGCTTCCAGTTCATTCGCAGATTGTCGATTTACGATTGTCGATTGTCGATTTGCAATCAAAAACCGTCAGACCGGGGCGGCTTCCACCACCAGGTCATACCCGTCGCAGCCGACGACGGTGGCCCGGAGGATCTGCCCGGGCGGGGCGGGGCGGGTGAAGATGCAGACGCCGTCGACGTCGGGCGCCTGCCCGGCGTGCCGGCCTACGGTCCGCCCGGCCGGGTCCACGCCGTCGACCAGCACCTCCAGCTCCGAGCCGACCCGATCGGCGTTGGCGGCGAAGGCGATCTCCTGCTGGGCGCGCATCAGCCGGTCGCGCCGGCGCAGCTTGGTCTTGCGCGCCACCTGGGCGGGCATCTTCGCCGCCGGCGTGCCCTCCTCCCGCCAGTATGGGAAGACGCCCACCGCCTCGAATGCCTGGGCCTTCACGAATGCCAGCAGCTCGGCGAACTCGCCCGTCCTCTCGCCCGGGAAGCCCACCATGAAGG
>CAZNSB010000085.1:0-442 GCA_964575155.1 uncultured Planctomycetaceae bacterium
GAGCAAGCAGATTATACCAGAGACCTCCGATTCGCCAAGCCCAAAAACGCCGGACTCCGGCCGGCACCGGGCCCGGCGGAGGGCCTGGCCCGAAGGGGCGGGCGGGCCTCCGGGGCGCGATCGCCGGCGCCGCCCTCACCGGCGGGGGCCGAAGCACAAGAGCCGCCCGCCCTCGCACGCCACGAACAGCCGCCCGCCGTTGAAGGCCAGGTCCGTGACCCTGCCCGGGACGGGCGCGCTCCAGAGCTGCCTGCCGTCGTCGGCGGCGGTGGCGAAGACCCCGTCGGCGGCGCCGGTGAAGACGGTGTCGGCGGTCTTGCAGATGGCGGTCATGGGGACGCCTGCCCAGGCCCGCCACCGGACGATCTTGGGGGCCCAGCGGGAGTCGGTCCGGCGGAGCCTGCCGTTGGGGCCTATCCGGAACTGATCCCGCTTCTCGGCC
>CAZNSB010000085.1:452-13406 GCA_964575155.1 uncultured Planctomycetaceae bacterium
GACAGGTACTTCCCGCGAAGGTAGATCGTATCGGACGTGACGACGGGGAGGACGGGATTGGTCCTCCGGCTGACGAAGTTGCCGCGCCAGTGGACGTAGCTGGTGGGGGTCGCGCGCATGAGGAGCTCGTTGGCGGGCCCGGTGATCGAGATGCCGTAGGCACACGTCCACGCGGTTGCGGAGCCCCTTTGCCTGACGGCGCGGAAGGCGTGCCGCGGGTCGTCCACTGCCGTCTGCCGGGGCCCGCTCCACCCGCACGGGACGTACAGCCGGCCGTTGACCAGCGACATCGGGCCGCGGGGGGTGAACGCCGAGTGCGAGCTGTGCGCCTTTTCCCAGCGGACCTCGCCGGTCAAGGCGTCGAGGGCGTAGGTGTGGCAGCCTTCATGGGGGAAGTAGCCCGCGGAGAAGTAGACCGTCCCGCCGCCGGGGGGGGGCGAGGGCTCCACCAGCACCCCCCCGCGGACGGGCCAGCGCGAGGTGTATCGCCCGTAGGCGACGATGCGTTCGACGGCGGGGGCGGCCCGGAAGCGCCAGACCATCTCGCCGCTGTCGGCGCGGAGGCAGTGGACCCAGCCCCCGTCGTCGCCGAAGTACAGGCGTCCGTTCCAGAACCAGGGGGCCTGATCGACGCGTCCGCGGGCGAAGTACCGCCACTTGCGGGTGCCGGAGGCGGCGTCGAGGGCGCATGCGCGGCCGTCGGCAGAGGCGATGAAGACGGGCCCGCGGGCGGCGGCGGGGGGGGCGAGCGCGCCGTTGAGCCTGGCCGTCCAGAGCTTCGTGAAGGCGGCGGCGTCTGGGGCGGGCTCGGGGGTGACGGCGCTGCGGCGGGCGTCGGCCCGCCAGGAGCGCCAGGGATGCTTCCCGCGCGGCGCCGGTATCTCCCGACCGTACGCCGGACCCTTGACGAGGCGGCCTGTTGGGTCCTTGGGCGCGGGCTCTCCCGGAGACATGGCCGCGTTGGCGCGGATGGGGAACGGGCAGTTGCACCCCGGGCCCTGCACGTAGACCAGCCCGTTGGCCGGTATGCCCGGATACGTGCAGGTCGGGCGGTACCCGCTGAGGTCGTACCAGGGAAACTCCTTGCCCTCTGCGGCCGGCTCCGCCAGCGGGACGTTGAGGCACCTGACGATCGAGGAACGCAAGAGCACGCAGCGGGGGGCCGCAATGAGCGGCGTGCACTTGAACAGCGACGCCGCCTTCCATTTCAGCCTGCCCGTCTCGGCGTCGGCCGCCGACAGGTGCCCCATGCCGTGCTGGTTTCCGGCGTAGACGGTCCCGGCGGCGAAGGAGACCCCGGCAAACGTGTACGCCCCCCCCCGGGCGGGCCTGCTCGCCAGCTCGCAGTCGAACAGCCGCCTCCCGTCCTCGCCCGAGAAGGCCGCCAGCTTGCGGGCGTTGCGGGTGGGGTCCCCGACCATCCTGCTCCTGGCCTTCTTGTCCCTGGCCTTGACGTGATCGACATGCCGCCCGCTGGTCGGGTGATACACGATCCAGTACTTCCCGCCGTAGTAGGCGCCTCGGACGACGTCGGTCTTGCCGGTGAAGCCGGCGGCCTCGTTGGCCCAGAGCGGCTTTCCCGTGGCGGCGTCCAGCGCGTGCAGCGCGTACTTCGGGTCGCAGTAGAACAGCTTGCCTTCCCCGATGGCCAGCGAGCCGGTCATGGCGGCCCGGCGGCTGATCCAGCGCAGCTTGCCGGTCTTCCGGTCGACGGCAAAGACCGCCTTGCCGTCGCCGCGGGGGTACTTCAAGGCCCAGCTCGCCCGGATGTGCGTCGGCGCACCGGAGCTGCCGTACAACAACTCCCCCACGCAGGAAAGATACAGCCAGACGTCCTTTTCTTCCGCCCCGGCCTCGGGGGGAATGCCGAACAGGTTCCGGGTCTTGCCGGTGGCGGCGTCCAGCTCATAGCACGCCCTGCCCCCCAGCAGGTACAGGCTGTCTTCGACCAGGGCGATGTCCGCCTGGATGCACCCGTAGTTGTTCTGGCTGCGGTCGTAGGGGAGCTCTTCGGCGCCCTGGCGGGCCCACAGCTCGACGCCGGTATAGGCGTCGACGGCCTGGATGTAAGGGGTGTTCGTGGGCGGGCGGGTGTAGCCGGAGCGGAGCTGGTATTCGAGGCTGGCGAGGATGACGCGGCCGCCGCCGATGACGATGCTGGCCGCCGAGTCGCCCGTCCGCCAGTCGGAGATCCACTGTGCCCGAAGCGGGGCGCGGACCAGCCGGTCGTTGCTGCCGTGGCTGTTGCCGGGGTCGTGGCTGCGGTAGCGCCATTCGTCGGAGCCCTCCGCCCGGGGCTTGGTCAGGCAGGCCCAGACGCCGTCTTTCTCGATGATCCCGTAGGTCTTGACGCCGGCTTCCCTGAGCCAGCCTTCCAGCCGGGACCGCGTGAGCTTCTTGCCTTTGGCGCCGACGGCGGGCCCTTGACCGATGACGGCGACCCCGTTGGGGCTGAGGACGCGGTGGATCTCCCGGAAGCTGCGTCCGCGCCGGCCGGCGGCGAACTCGTCCCCGCAGAGGATGAGGTTGGCGCTGGCTGAGGGGTAGGCGAGCCTGTCCAGCGGCCCGGCCTCGGCCGTAATCCGGCTGCCGTACATCCCGGCCGACTCGATGGCCCTGCGGGCGCGGCCGATGGTTTCGTCATCCGTCTCCAGGCACGTCAGGTGCAGCTTCGTCCGCCGGGCGATCTCGACGGCAAGCCCCCCGTCGCCGCAGCCGAGGTCCACCGCCAGCCCCTCGCGCATCTTCAAGCGAGAGACGACGAACTCCGCCAATTGCGCCTTCGGGCCCTGCGCCGCCGCGGCGGGCGGCGCCGGCGCCCTGAAGCGCCGGACCGCGCGGGCGCCCTTGCCCACCAGGAACTCCGCGACCTCCCGCCGGCCGAGGGCCCCCGCCCAGAACAGCGGCGTCTCGTCGAAGCGGTTGGGCGCGTTGACGTCCGCGCCGGCGGCGACGAGGACCTCGACGGCGGGCCCATGCCCGGCGCGGGCGGCCAGGTGCAGCGGCGTCTGCCCGCGGACGTCGGCGGCGTGGACGTCCGCCCCGCGGGCCAGCAGGGCCTTGGCGGCGTCGTCGCGGCCGAGGCGGGCGGCGTCGTGCAGCGGCCGGCGGCCCCGGGCGTCCCGGGCGGCAGGGTCGGCGCGATGGGCGAGGAGCAGCTCGACCGTCGCCTTCTCGCCGACAGCGGCCGCCTCGTGCAGGCACGTGCGCCCCTCCCGGTCCGTCGCGTTGGCATCCAGCTTGCGTTCCAGCAGGAGCTTCACGACGCCCGCCCGGCGGGTGCCCCTGGCGGCGAAATGGAGGGCGGTCTGCCCGGCCTTGGTCCGGGCGCGAGGGTCGGCCTTGCGGGCCAGCAGCGCCTCCAGGACCTTCACCCCTCCGCCGTGTGCGGCCAGGTGCAGCGGCGTCGCCCCGTCGAAGCTCGTGGCGTTGGGGTCGGCGCCGGCGCGGAGGAGTTGATCGACCACGGGCAGGTACCGGTCCTCGGCCCCGGCGGCGACGTGCAGCGGGGTCCAGCCGCTGCGGTCCGCGGCGTTCGGGTCGGCGCGCCTCGACAGCAGGAACGCCACGCGCCCCTGCCGGTGCCAGCGGGCGGCCTCGTGCAGGACCGTCCGCCCCGCGCCGTTGGTGGCGTCGATGTCCGCTGCGTGCTCGAGCAGCAGCTTCAGCATCGCCTCGCTCCCGGCCTGGTGGATGGGCGCCCCCGCCCCCTTGTTCCGGCGGATGACGTTCGGATTGGCCCGGTGCCGCAGCAGCAGCCGGACGATCTCAATGTCCTTCTTCCCCACCGCGTCGTGCAGGGCCGACACCCGCCAGGTCCGCCGCTGGTGGTTGGGATCGGCCCCGCTCCGCAGCAGCAGGTCGACGACATCCCTGTGCCCGCCGGCCACCGCGTACATCAACGGGGTGGAGTCCCAGTACACGCGGTTGTTGTGGGCGTTGAGGTCCGCCTTGCGGGCGATCAGGACCGCGGCGATGTCCTTGTGCCCTCGCCGGGCCGCCTCGTGAAGCGGGGTCTCGCCGTTCTTGTCCTCCGCGGCCACGAGCTTCGCGTCCTTGGCCAGGAGGGCCTTGACGGCCCGAAGGTCGCCCTTCCCGACTGCCTCGTGGATGCCCCCGGCCCCGGAAGCCGCACAGCACACAAGTGCCGGGACACTCATCACCAACCCGAACCACCTCGCTCTCATGTCGCCGCTCCTTGCAGTCGCCTCTCGGGAATGGCAGCAGGCCGGGAAATAGCCCGCCCGCTGCCAACATAACCGATCCGCCCGGCGGAACGGAGCGCTTCTTCGGGGAGATGTCGCTCCGTGCGGCGGGCGGCTCAGGCGCCCAGCAGCCTGGCGACGGCGTCGTCGGCGGGGCGGCGAATGAGCTCGGCCAGCGGGGCGGTCTGGAGCAGCCGGCCGGCGACGAGCACCCCCACGCGGTCGGAGACGCACCGCGCCTCGTCGACGCTGTGGCAGATGTGGATGGTGGGGATGCCCAACTGCCGCTGCACGCGGCGAAGCTCCCCGCAGATGTCGCGCTGCGTCGGCCGGTCCAGGGCGCTGACGGGCTCGTCCAGGATCAGCAGCTTCGGCGCCCCGGCCAGGGCCCTGCCCACCGCCACCTTCTGGCGCTCCCCGCCGCTGAGGTTCAGCGTCGAGCGCCGCAGCAGCGGGCCCAGCGAGAGCGTCTCGATCAGCGGGGCGATCCGCTCGAGGGCCTTCGCCCGCCCCACCCCCCGCACCCGCAGCGAGAAGGTGACGTTCCCCGCCACGTCCATGTGCGGAAAGAGCCCGCAGTCCTGCGGCACGTACCCGATCCTCCGAAGCCGCGGCTCCAGGAAAGTGACCTCCTCGCCCTCGATGCGTATGCTCCCGCCGCCCGATCGGATCAGCCCGCAGAGGCACTTGGCCAGCAGCGACTTGCCCGACCCGGTCGGGCCCATCAGCACGAAGTACTCAGCCTCTTCGACCCGCAGGCAGACGTCGCGGAGCCGGAAGTCCCCCGCCGCCAGCCTGAGGTCTCTGACTTCAAGCATGGCTACGTCCACCTCCTCCCCGGCGCCAGGTAGTGCACGACGGCCAGGGCGGCCCCGGCCATCAACAGCATCACCAGGGCGACGGCCAGGGAGACCTCGATGTTGCCCACGCTCAGCTCCAGCCAGATCGCGGTGGGCATGACCATGACGCGGGGGCTGGTGCCGACGAAGACCATCAGCGGCCCGAAGACCCCGATCGCCCGCGCCCAGGCCATCACCGACCCGGCGACCAGCCCGTTCCGCGCCAGCGGCAGGGACACCCGCCAGAAGGCCTGCCCGCGCGAGCAGCCCAGCGACATGGCCACGTGCTCCAGCCCGCGGTCCACCGAATCGAAGGAGGCCTTGGTCGCGCGGATGGAATAGGAGATCGACACCAGGAACTGGCACAGCACGATGCCGAGTGCCGAGACGAGGGACCAGTCGGCCTTTTTCAGCCCGGCCTTGATCAGCTCCCCCAGCGGGGTCGCGAAGAACGCCAGCAGCGACACCCCGATCACCACCGGCGGGAGCACGATGGGGACGTCCACGATCGTGTTGACGACGGAATGCCCGCAGAAGCGGTATCGGCTGAGGGCGTACCCGACGGGGACCGAGAAGACGATCACCAGAACCAGCGTGACCAGCGAAGTGACCACGCTCAGGCGAATGGCGGCCAGGACGTCCCCGGAGGTCAGGATCGCCCAAACTTTGGACAGCGAGACGCCCCGAGAGCCCAGGTAGCGGACGTCCGCGGCGACCAGCAGCAGGATCACGAACACGAACAGCGCCAAAAAACCCAGCGTGGCGATGGCCAGCAGGTTCGCCCGCCGCCCGGCAACGGGCTGATGCTCCTCTCGACTTTCGGATCGGCCTGCCAAGGGCTCACCTCCCGCGGCGCGGGCCCGTCACGGGGCCTCGGTGCGGTAGCCTTTCCCGTTGAGGATGGCCCGGCCTTTCGGGCCGGCCACGAACTCGATGAACCGCCTCGCCTCCCGCTTGTGCCTCGACGTCCTCAACAGCCCCACGACCACCCGGGAAATCACGTTCTTCTGGCGGGGGATCTCGATGACCTTCACCGAATCGGCAATGTTCGCGGCGATGGCGTCCCAGACGATGGCCGCGTCCACGTCCCCGGCCTTGACCCAAACCCCCAGCTCGTTGACGGTGAGGGATTCCTTCGCCTTCAGCTTCGCGGCGTCCAGCCCGCTGTTGGCGAGGATCCTCCCGCTGATCCGCCCCACCTGGCAGGCCTTGGGGTTGCCCAGCGCCACCTTCACGTCGGCGCGGAAGAAGTCCTCCAGGCCCTTGATCCTCGTCTCGCCCCTGCGGACGATGATCACCGGAACGAAGTAGGCGACCGGCGCCCGCGATTCGATCAGCCCCGCCTTCCCATGCAGTTGATCCACGTACCAGACGTCCCCGGGCATGAACAGGTCGGCCTCCGGGTCCAGCCTGGCCCGGCTGATGATCATGCCTCCGCCGCCGTAGTCGCACACCACCCGGATGCCGGTCTGGTTGCGGAACTCGGCGACCAGCTCGTCGACCGCCCGGCGAAGCCCCGCCCCCGCGTACAGCCGGAGCGCCTTCTCCTCCTCCCCGCCGCAGCTCGGCAGCGCGGCGACGACCGGCAACCAGACCGCCAGGACCGTCAGCGCCTTGCCCGCCCGCACCGCTCCCGAATTCATCGCCGTCCCCATCCTCACAACGTCTGCCCCGCCGGCCGGGGGCGGGGTCAGTCCAGCTTCCGCCCCGCCTCATATTCCTTCCGGCCTTGCGTCATGGTGAACCCGAACTCCCCGAAGATCTTCGATGCCCTCTCGGAGGCGGCGAAGGCGGCGAAGTCGGCGGCGGCCTCCGGCCGGCTCGAGCAGCTCAGCGTGGCCACGGTCACGCGGACGGGGGTGAGGTAGTACGTCTTCCTCGTCGGGGTGGTGACGGTGTCCACGCCGGGGGCCGGCAGGTGCTCGGGGACGATCTCCACCACGTCCACCCCGTCCCTGCGAAGGTAGGCGACGGCGTTCCAGACGACGGCGGCGTCGGCGTTGCCCGACTTGACCACGTTGGCCGCCTGCCCGCCCTTCCGATAGGTGTGGACGCTCGGCTGGCTGCTGATCTTTTCGAAGTCGATGCCCGCCTTCTTGAAGATCGTCGGCAGCATGTGCCCCAGGGTCGATTTCCTGAAGTCGGTCAGGACCAGCGAGACCTCCGGGCGGACCGCGTCGGCGAGCCCTCGAATCTTCTTCGGATTGCCCTTCCGGACGACGATGACGGGCGTCAGCTCGGCCACCGTCCACCCGTCCCGCCCCAGGTGCCGCGCCATCAGGATGTCCAGGAACGGGTCGTGGCAGACGTACACGTCGCCTTCCTTGTGCCCCTCGATGTGCGCGAGCAGCTCCCCGGACCCCGCGGAGTTGATCTCGACCTTCCGGCCGGTCTGGTTCTCGTACACGTCCGCCAGCCTGCGCATGACCGGACGCATCGTCCCGCCCACGTGGCAGATGATCGGGCGCTGCCCCCGCCCGCCCTTGCCGCACCCGGCGGCGAGGGCCAGGCCCGCCGCCAGGCTCGCCCACACCCACGCAGACCGCGATGCCCCACGATCCGCCGATCGGATCATTCTCTCGGCTCCTTCCCGTCTCCCGTCTCGATCCGCGCCCTGCGGCGCCGGGGCCTCCCGGCCGGGGGCGGTCTTCACGCATTGCAGGAGACCTTCCCAGGAACATACAGGCACCTTCGGCGCGGAAGCAAGCCTTGATTCGCCCGGCGCGCCGCCCCGATCCCCCGGGCGGAGCCCGACGCGGCCCGGCCAGGGCGTCCCCCCCGGCGGCGAGAAGCCGCCCGCCTCCCGTCCTGCAATTCCAGGAAAGGACGCTTTTTGCGCTTGACGCATCGGGTATTTGCGGGTATACTCTCTCATTGTTTCAGTGGCCTCGCGCCACGCGGAACACACGCCGACCAAGGAGAAAGCAGAGGGAGCCGGGTCAGCCCGCCACGCGGAGGAGCCCCGTGTCGGTGCGCTGGCCGCGAGCAGTGAATTGCCGAGGGCCTGCATGAGGAGGGCCGGTTGTATTGTAGCCAGCAGGTGACATGGGCGCCCGTGCCACGCGCCACAACGCAACCGTCTCACATGAGGAGGGAGCTGATGCGGTCAACTCTACGAGAACCGACGCTTGCCTTGATGATTTTTGCGGCGATGTGCGCTGTCGCCGCGGCCGACCCCATTTCCTACACGGGCAGCCTCTCCACGGGCAGCGGCGCTGACGGCGCGCTGGTCGGGGCAAACGGGTGGGACGACAGCTCGACCACGCTGAGCTGGACCGTGGACAACACGACCACTCCGGGCAAGTGGCACTACGAGTACACGCTGAGCGTACCCCAGGGGGGCATCAGCCACATCATCATCGAGGCATCGGACGGCGATCCGCTGTCGCCGTTCACGTCGGAGAACCTGTTTTCGCCCGAGGACGACCCGAGCGGGTGGATCGATGACGAAGAGATAGAGATTCAAGTCCACACCACCGGCTCGGGGAACCCCGACATGCCGGCGGACGTGTACGGCGTGAAGTTCGTCGCCGCCCAGGGCTTCGACGAGATCAGCGTGACCGTCCGGTTCGACTCCGACCGCGGGCCGACCTGGGGAGACTTCTACGCCAAGGACGGCGGCGGGCAAGGCACCTGGAAGACGGCCTACAACCAGGGCTTCCAGACGGCAGACCCGACGGTCGCGCCGGCCAGCGGGTCGGAACAGGACCATCTCCTCGTGCCCGACACCATACCCGAGCCCGGCGTGCTGGTCCTGCTGGGGCTGGGGGCGTGGGCGCGGGTTCAGCGCAGGCGTCGGCGGCCGGGGCTCAGGGGGCCCGGCCGATCGGGCCGGAGAAGGGACCTCAACTGACCTCCAGGACGCTCCCGGCAATGTGGCGTACGCCGTCGGGCCCGTAGATGTAGTACACCGCCAGCACCTTCCCGTCGCCCAGGACGGTGCCCCAGGGGTATCCCAGGTCCGCGCCCAGCCCGTCGTCGCGGAGGACGAACTCCGGGGCCCCATCGAGGTCTTCGCAGTCACCCCCGGCCAGGCGGGCGCGGATGCCGAACGGCGGGTGCCGATAGCCGTAGAGGACCAGGACCCTCCCGTCGGGCAGGGGCACGGGGGTGTAGGGGTGCCCGACGACGTCCCTGCGGCGCCACGGCGACCACGTCCGCCCGTTGTCGGTGGACTCGGCGGTGACCAGGTGATCCTCCAGGTTGGTGGACCGTATGAAGCAGACGATCCTCCCGCTGGGGCAGCGGTGGAGGGCGGGCTCGCCCATGGCGACCTTTTCGCCCGGGTCGTGCGCGGCGGTGGCGCGGTACGCCCAGGTCTCGCCGTCGTCTTCGGAGACAAAGACGGACGCGGCATAGGCCCTGTCGTCGGCGGGGCCGGCGTCGTAGACGCCCAGGAGGACCTCGCCGTCGGCCTCGACGGGGCGCCCGCGGGTGGCGCCGCCGCAGGCGGGGCGCTTGTGCGGGACGATGTCGGGCGAGCCGGGGATCGGCGGGAGATAATTGTGATCGGTCCAGGTCAGCCCCTCGTCGTCGGTGTGCCGGGTGAACGCGCCCCAGAAGACGTAGCAGAGGCCGGGGCGGTCGGCGTTGTCGCGCAGGAACCGCGCGCCGACGCGAACGGCCGGGGCGAACGCCGCCGGAAACGGGTACCACGAGAAGCCCGACAGGAGGATGCGCCCGCTCGAGAGCCTGAGCAGCGACCCGTCCTGGTCGGCCGCCCGCGGGTTCATCGGCACCGTCCGGGGCGGCCCGGCGGGCTTCAGCGACGCGTCCAGCAGGACCATCGCGTTGTGCGAGCGGGGCTCCAGGTGGCTGCACGCCTTCCGCGCCCAGGCAGGGGCGTCGTCGCCCAGGAGGAACCTCGGATCGAGGGCCCGCCGGCAGGTGACCATCACCCCCCCGCCCTCCAGCATCACGCAGGACGGGAACGCAGCGTAGTAATACGGGTCCTTTTACACGACCAGGTCCGCGAGCTTCTTGATCATCGCGCGTGCTCCTTGCGATTCTGACGGGGCGCCGGGCCGGCATCCCAGCCGGCGCGGCGCCGGGCCCCGATCATATCACGTCCGCCCCGCCCGCGGACAGGCCCGCTGGGCAGCGCAGGGGGCGGGCCGACGAAGAATCGGGCATTGCGGCAGCCCGCCGCCGTCGTGAAGCCGCTGGCGGCCAGAGCGGGGATGATCTACACTCAGGCCAGCGGAAAGGAGCACGGCCATGCACCAATTCAGACACATATTCCTGTCCGGGACGCCCGGCCGGCGCCCCGCCGGCCGGCGATCGATCCCGTTGCCCGCCGCCGCGTCCGCCCTCTGGCTCATGCTGGCGCTTGCAGGCTGCAGCCATACGAGGCCCTACTACCGCCCCGGCCTGGGCCCGCCCGCGGACATCCCCGTCCCCTCCCAACACGTCGCCCAGCGGATCCTGCTGGTCGGTGACGCCGGAGATACCGCGACGGACTCCGCGACCTTCCTCTTGCTGCGCCAGTGGGCCGGCGAAATCCCGCAGAGAACCGTGATCGTATTCCTCGGCGACAACATCTACCCGGCGGGGATGCCGGGCCGGGACCACCCCAAGCGGAAGGATGCGGAGCAAAGGCTGTCCGCCCAACTGGACGTGGTCAAGGAAGCCGAGACCAGGGCCTTCTTCCTCTCCGGCAACCACGACTGGGCAAACGGCAAGGAGGGCGGGCGGCAGGCGGTCGCACGACAGGAAGAATACGTTCGGCGGATGCTCCCCCGGCGCGCCGAGTTCCTCCCCGGCAACTGCGTTCCCGGGCCGGCGAGCGTGGACCTGGACGGCGTGCGGATCGTCGCGTTGAACACCGCATGGTGGCTGCACCCGGAGGGGGCGGCGGCCGGGGCGGACCCGCAGCAGGCCAAGGACGCAATGATCGACCGGCTGGAGGCGCTGCTGGCCTCGGCCGGGAAACGACACCTGATGGTCGTCGCTCACCACCCGCTGGCCTCTCACGGGACGCAAGGGGGCTTCTACGACTGGCAGGATCACGTCTTCCCGAGCAGACATCTGGCCCGGTGGCTGTGGATCCCGACGCCCGGTCTGGGGTCTCTGTACCCGCTGCTGCGGTCCACCGCGTACAACAAGCAGACCCTCAACGGGCGGGCCTACAAGGAGATGCGAAGGCAACTGACCGACGCGCTGTCGCAGCACAGGCCGCTGGTCTACGCGGCAGGGCACGACCACAGCCTCCAGGTCCTGGAGGGCGGGCGGGCCGCCCAGTACTTCCTGGTCAGCGCCCTGGGGTTGGACGTCGGAGCGTCCCTCGGGCACGGGCGCGACACGCTGTTCGCCCATCTGCATCCCGGCTTCATGGCCGTCGACTTCACGAAGAGCGGCGGCGCGCTGCTGCGCGTCATCGAGCCGGGCGACAAGCAGGTCGTCTTCGCCCTGTGGCTGAAGCCAGAGGCCTCCCCGGCGGCGGTCAGTCCTGGGGGTAGATGATGATGCGGTCGTGGACGAGGAGGATCAGGTCGCTCTTGCCGTCGTGGGTGACGTCGCCGAGGAGGACGGCGCGGGGCTCGCCGGCGCGGGGCCGGCCTGGCCCGTACCGCGAGCGCTCCACCTCGCGGGGCTGCTCGAAGACCTTGAACTTGGTCGCCGCCACCAGCTTGCCCTTGGGGTTGAAGGTGAGCACCTGAACGTGGTGGCGGGCCTGCTCGGCCAGCACGACGTCCGGCGTGCCGTCGGCGTTGATGTCGCCGACGGCCAGGGCCCCGAAGTGCCCGTCCTTGATGTCCGGCTCGAAGGCGGCGAGCTTGCCGAGGACGCGGGTCCGCCCGGCCACGGGCACCATCACCAGCTCGTTCGTCCCGCACAGCATCACGCTGACGCCCGACCGCCCGCCGAAGTGGCCCACCAGGACCCTCTTGGCCGAGAGCGACCCCACCTCGACCCGGTGGGCGGCGCGGTAGGTGCCGTCTTCTGCGGCGGAGAGGATGCACAGCTTCCCCCCGGCGGCGTCGTAGGCGAAGAGGGTCAGCGGCTTCTTGGCCCGCAGGCCGTAGGCCCCGGCCGCCGAAAGGTTGGCCCGCTCGTCGCCGGCCTGGTACTGGTCCACCACCTGCCAGCCCTTCTTGGCGTCGAAGACCAGCGCCCGGGCGAAGTCCTTCCTGGCCAGCAGGGCCGCCGCCCTGCCCTTCGGCCCGAGCCCCGCCAGCGAGAGCGCGGCGCAGGTCACGTCCATGACCAGCCCGGAATGGGTTCCCTGGGTGGGGGCGGTGGCGAACTTCCCGGCCCGTGGCTGGCGGACGAGGAGCATGGGCCCGTAGGGGCGGAGGACCATCACGTCGGTCCTCCCGTCGCCGTCGATGTCGGCGGCGCGGAGGTCGAGGGGCTTGTCGGCCAGATCCGCCAGCTCGATTTCCGGGCCGGGCCTGGCGCCCTTTCGCCCGACGGCCAGCAGCGTCCGCACGTGGTACTTCTTGGTCTTCTTTTCCCTTCCGACGTACACCAGGTCGATCTTCCCGTCGCCGTCCACGTCGGCCAGGTCCATGGCCATCGGCTCCCCCGCCACCGACACCGAGACCGGAAAGCTCAGCCGGCCCTTCTCCAGCCGGGTGATCCCGATCAGCTTCTCCTTCAGGCTCAGGGCGACGACGGCGTCGCGGCCGGTGCCGTCCAGGTCGCCGGCGGCCAGCTTGCTCATCTCCATCAGCCCGGGGAAGCGCTTCGGCGTGCCCAGCAGGGCCTTGGGGCGGGCGCGGAAGAGGAGGAACTCGGCCTTGCCGGGGTCGGAGACGACCACCTCCAGTTGCCCGTCGCCGTCCAGGTCGGCGGCGACGCCGACGCGCTTCTCGGCGTTCTCCGTCGCCGGGAGCGGATACGTGTACAACGGGTAACTGTGGCGGTCGGGGCTGGGCTGAAGCGTCGAGATTCGTAGCCGACCGCTT